>CAYLHM010000025.1:5037-11877 GCA_964383485.1 uncultured Oscillospiraceae bacterium | reverse complement strand
GTCCTCATCGTCATCGTGGTGATGGTGGCAGTGATGCTCCTGCTCGTCCTCATCGTCATCATGGTGATGGTGGCAACAGTGATGTTCTTCCTCATCCTCATCATCATGGTGGTGATGGTGGCAGCGATGCTCCTGCTCGTCCTCCTCATCATGGTGGTGATGGTGGCAGCAGTGATGTTCTTCCTCATCCTCATCATCGTCAGCATGCTCCAGCTCCAGCACCATCTGTGCCAGATCCAGGGCCAGAGAAGCCTTGCCCTCCATGGCCTCCCGAAGCTGTGCGCCGGTCAGTTCCGGCCAGGGCGTGGTGACGATGGTGGCCTTGTCGTTGTGCTGGCGGAGCAGGGACAGGGCCGTATCCAGCTTTTCGGGGGTGATGGAGTCTGTGCGGGACAGGACAATGGTGGTGGCAGTTTCCACCTGGTTGTTGTAGAACTCGCCAAAGTTCTTCATATACACCTTGACCTTGCCTGCATCCACCACGGCTACTGTGCTGCCCAGCTCCACGCCGTCGCCCAGCACCTTTTCCACGGCAGCGATCACATCGGACAGCTTGCCAACGCCGGAGGGCTCAATGATGATGCGGTCGGGCTGGTAGTCGGCCATGACCTTGGTCAGCGCCCGGCCGAAATCGCCCACCAGGCTGCAGCAGATACAGCCGGAGTTCATCTCGGTAATGTTAATTCCCGCGTCCTGCATAAAAGCGCCGTCAATGCCGATCTCGCCGAACTCGTTCTCGATCAGCACCAGCTTTTCGCCCTTATAGGCTTCGCTGACCATCTTCTTGATCAGCGTGGTCTTGCCGGCGCCCAGGAAGCCGGAATAAATGTCAATTTTCATGGTAGAACACCTTCTAATATAAATTTGCCCACATATTATACCACCAAAAGCAGGGAAAAACAAGAGCATTTTTGCCATTCGCCCGGTGAATAGGGCAGAAAAAGAGCGGGCTTTCCCCCAGCCCGCTCTTCATTTCAGCTATAAACCGGGATCAGCAGGAACTGGTCGGCGGGCGGCTCCTGGGTCAAGTGGTTGGCCTGCTCAATGGCCTCCACCGTGGAGCCGCAGCTCTTGGCCAGATCCCAAAGCCCGCCGTCCCCCAGCTTGCGCAGAATGAGGGCCGGGCGGTCGGGATCCGGCTGGGCAAGCTCCCCCAGGCGAATGCCCGTGACCATGGGCAGCTCCTGGTCGCTGAAGCTGTCCATCTCCAGGCTCAGCTCCCCGCTCAGCTCCATGCCCTCCTGCCCAGCCCGGCACTCCGGCATTTTTATTCCCGAAATCCGTGCCACTATGCGATTGCCCCGATCCGAGGAAATATCGCACAGGCTTTCAAACCGCCCGGAGCTGCCTTGCAGGCTCCCCGAAGCATCGATATACAGCACCTGGTACTGCGCCGGCACACAGATCTGGGCCGTTTCCCCCTGCTGGCGGCAGGAGGGATGATCCCACAGAACCGTGCAGTCGATACACCGCTCCCCCTCGGCACGAATGCTTTGATGGACGGCCACGGTTTCCCTGTGGCTGTCCAGGCGCACCGGCAGGCGCAGGCTGGCCGTCTGCGGCTCCAGGGCCCTGGTTGGGCTGTAGGCATCCTCCACCAGCTCCACCATGACCCGGTCGAAAATGCGGTACTGCGCCACTAAGCTGCACTTCAGCAGCAGGCGGCCCTCCTCGTCCCGGTCCAGCTCAGCGCCGGTTGTGATCAGATGGACACCGGCCTGGGCCTGCTCCTCATGCTCCTGATCCAGATCGGCATATTGGGAGAAGGGCACGGCGGTATCCCAGGTGTGCAGGGAGCCGTCCTCGGCGCTGTACAGCAGGTGCAGGCGGCATTCCCCACGGAACACCAGCTTCCCGGCCATGAGCTTCCGCTCTGTGATCTGCGGCTCCAGCTGGTAGGACAGGATCTTGCGGATCTTCGGACTGCTCTCCGGCAGAGTCAGCTCCTCGTCCAGCTGAAAGCTCTTCTCCCCGGCCTCTCTGGGCAGTTCCATGGGATAGCTGCGGCGGAGCATCTGCACATCCGGGGGAACGCTGTCCGCCTCATATACCTCCGCCTCCGTAGGCTCCAGCGCCTCCCCGAAGATCCCCACATTGCAGCGCAGCATCAGCCTGCGGGCAGAGGTGCTGCGCCCGTCCATAGACCGCAGGCGCACCGTGGTGCAGATGCTGCCGTCCCGCTTGGTCTCCGGGAAATCCCACTTCATCTGGAAGGGGATCCAGGCGTCCACCGAACGGGCCTCCGTGCCGTCCTCCGGCAGATACAGCGCCCAGGCCAAAACGCCGCCGGTGACGGTCATGCCGTCGCTGTGCCATTCCTTACTGCGGATCAGCGGCTGGCCCCAGCAGCCCAGCACCCGGCCGATATCCGGCATTCCGTCCGGCAAGCGGATCTCCTGGGTCTGCTCCTGGGTCTGCTCCTGGCTGACCACAGTGCGCAGGTAAGCCCGATCCGTTTTGTTGAATTGAAACTCCATGCGATCACTCCTTATCCCGCTTGTCTATTACATCTTATTCACGCAGGGACAAGATTATGCCTGGAATGGCCGCTATCTTTTACACCAGCACCAAATTCCGCCGGCGATCAGCCCCACACTGATGCAAAAGCAGGAAAATCCCGACGACATGAAGTTGCCCACCAGCAGGCCCAGACCAAAAGCAGCCAGGGCGCTGCCGCAGAGCTGATTTTTCCGGCACATAAGCAACACCTCCTGCAAAATTCTATGCAGGAGGTGTGAAAGAATATGCTCATTGTGTGTCCATTGCTTCCTTGCAGGCTTGCAGAACAGGGGCAAGCACCGGCATACAGATCTGCTTGCCGTAGCCGCCGTCCTCAATGGCCACGAAAAACGCCAGGGGGTATTCCTCATCGGCCACAAAGCCGGTGAACATGGCGTTGGGCTTCCGTCCGCCGCCTACCTCTGCCGTGCCGGACTTGGCGCAGACCGTCAGGCCCGGGAACAGGCTTTCGCCGTAATAATCCTGCACATTGATCCGCAGATATTCCCGGAGCTTTTCGGCGGTGGCCGTGGACAGGAGCCTGCCCATGCTCTGGCCCTGTCCCCGGTAGGCGGCCTTATTTCCCAGCTCCACCGCCGATACCACATGGGGAGCAACGCCTATGCCGCCGTTGGCAATGGTTCCCACAAAGGCCAGGTACTGGCAGGGGTTGACCAGATCCTTATGCTGGCCGATGGCGCTCCAGGCGACCTGCACCGGCGCCGCCTGGGCGGCCTCAATATTTCCGGCAGCGGTGGTGATGCCGTCAAAGCTCAGGCTCTGGGTGATGCCGAACTGCTGGGCATAGCGCTCCAGCACCTCCCCGCCCAGCAGATCGGCGATCTGGGCAAAGCAGCAGTTGCAGGAGTTGGAAAACGCCTCCTGGAAGCTCAAGGTGCCGTGGGCGCGCTCACAGGTGACCTTGTCGCTGCCATAGGCGACAACGCCCGAACAGGTGAAATACTGCTCCTCGATGTCCGGAATGGTTTCCAGAGCCGCCGCCACAGTGACGATCTTGAAAATGGAGCCGGGGGTGTAGGTGGACTGCAAAAACCGATTCATATAGGCCCCGGTGTAGGCGCCGGTGGTGTCCCCTGCGATATCCGGCACATTCTCCGGGTCAAAGGTGGGGGTGGACAGGGCGCACAGGACTTCGCCGGTTTTATAATTGTACACGGCGATGGTACCCTTGTAGCTGCCCATGGCCTCCAGCGCCGCCATCTGCACGGCGGCATCCAGGGTCAGCCGAAGCTGGGGCGCCGTGCCGCCATAGGTGTACAGCCCATTGACCGGGCTATAGGAGATCATATCGTCGGTATAATAGGACAGCATGGGCGTACTCACATTGCCCTGGCGATCTCCCAGCCAATGGAGGAAAGCGGTGCGCAGTGCGGCGCTCTCTGCGTAGCTTTTTCCATCGCTGAAATCCATCAGCAGCACATCGTTCCGGTCGGTGATCACGCCGCTGGACGGCTTGCCGCCGGAATAGACATGGGGGGAGCCGCTGGCCATGACCCAGGTCTTGGCATTGCAAAAATAATCCACGGAAAAAGCCCCAAGGCCCACCGCCAGCACCAAAACCAGCACCAGCAGGAGCCTGGCCCGGCCACGAATCCTATTCATTCTCCGGCCTCCCCTCCTTGGACTGCCGCACGGCAAAGCTGGCATTCTGCCGGGTGTCCGACGCCTTGATAAACGCCAGCAACCCCCAGGCGCAGATCATGCTGGAGCCGCCGTTGGATACAAAGGGCAGGGTCACGCCGGTGAGGGGCAGCACATCCACCGTGCCCAGCACATTGAGAATGGTCTGCACCAGCATCATACCGGCGGCTGTGCAGGCGGCTATGACATAGAAGCTGCTTCGTCCCAGCGCCGCCGTGCGCAGTGCGAACAGAGCCAGAACCATCACGCACAGCACGGTGGCGGCGGTCACGAGCAGGCCCCATTCCTCGGATAGTGTGGCAAACACCATATCGCTGTCCGCCGCAAAAACATGGCTCATCCAGCCGTTCCCGGCCCCCAGTCCAAACAGGCCGCCGGAGGCAATGCACATCAAGGCCCTGGTCTGCTGAAAACCGGTGTCCAAAGGATCGTCCCAGATGTGCCGCCAGCTTGTAAACCGCCGCATGGCATGGGGCGCAATTTTCAGTGCCAGCACACCGGCAAAGCCCAGGGCCGTGCAGGCCAGGGCAATGGTACCCATGCTGCCGGAGCGGAAGTAGGCGATCAGCAGAAAGGCCACGAAAAAGATCAGCGCCGTGCCGAAATCGTTCATCACCGCAAGGCAGCCGCAGATGAGCAGCGTGTAGACGATGAACAGAATGATGTTCCGCTTGTTCATAATACGGTCCATGGTGGAGGCGCCTACAAACACGAAGCAGATCTTGCTCAGCTCCGAGGGCTGGAGGGACATGGATCCCAGCTCCAGCCAGTTCCGTGCCCCGTTGTACTCCTTGCCAAAGACCATGGTGATCACCAGCAGACCAATTCCGGCCAGCCCGGCAAGATAGCGCATTTTCTTCGCCCGCTCCAGATCCCGAACCGCCCAGCCCACGACCAGGAAGGTGCAAAGGCCCAGGGCCGTGGCAAAAAGCTGCTTGGCGGTCTCCGCCGGCTTGGCGGCAGCGATGGCCGCAAAGCCCATGGTACACATGAAAAACGCCAGCGTTTCCACCTCAAAAGAGGGCTTGCGAATGCACAGATAGAAGATGAGCAGCCCCCATTCCAGAACGATCAACCCGGCAAAGGCGGTAAAAATCCCGCCGGAATATGCGGTGTTGCAGTTGAACAGATAGGAAAAGCAGATGAGGCACTGAATGGCGGTGAGTAAAATGGCATTGGCAATACTGTCGGCCGGGTGGGCCGCCTTGGTGCGCAGCTGGGACAGGCGGATCTCCTGCTTCCGGGAGATGGGCAGCAGGGTCATCTCCACCCCGCCTATTTCGATCACATCCTCCGGCTCGATGGCCCGGATCCCCACCTGCTTGCCGTTGACCCGCACGCCGGTTTTGGAGCCGGCATCGGAAATCGTCCAGCTTCCGTCGTCGTAGCGAACCAGCACCGCATGGTTGCGGGAAATCGTGGGTACATCCACCACCACATCGCTGCGCTTGCTCCGGCCGATCACGCTTTCCCAATGGGTGATCGGCAGCTTTTTCCCATCGGCCAGGCACAGCCAGGCCCAGATCTCCGGCTCCCGCCGAAAGGTCAGCAGCGGACGGCAGCAGCGGGCGATGAGCAGCAGCACCAGCAGCGGCAAGAGGTAGCGCAGCACCGACTGATAGACCCACATATAATGCTCGTCCAAGTTTGCCAAGCTCAGCAGCCAGCTATCCACAGCCATGCCCCCTTTCTTTGGGTGATTTGTTATAGCATACCACATATGTAGAAAAATTGCAAATGAATATTCCGTTACATTTCTTTTTATGATATAATAAGCAGGACGAAGCGGTGTGTCCGCTCCGTCCTGTGGGTCTTATTGCTCCTGCTTGAGCCGCAGGGAGGTCAAAACCTCCTGCCACTGCTCCTGCACCTGCCCCGCCGTCTCTGCATCGGCCATCACGCTGAGGCAGTAGTGGTAGCAGCCGTCGTCCAGAACGACCGCCCGCCCCACCCGGTCGCCGCTTTCCCCCAGAGATGTCCAGGCGCAGGTGTAACAGGGCAGGCCGTCTCTGCTGGTTTCCAGCAGGGTCAGATGCTCCCGGTCGTAGCCGGTGATGGTTTTCAGGGTTTTCGCCAGATCCCCGCCGGGCAGGGTCTGGGTCATCAGCTCATAGCCCGAACAGAAATAGAGATTTTCGCCGTTGGATGTGAGCACAGCGGCATTTTCCGGCAGATCCAGCTGCATTTCACAGGGCTGCGGGTCAGCCGACGGGGCGTACACATCATCCACCGTCTCGAAGGTGGGTGCGGCAGCGCAGCCGGACAGCAGCACACACAAAATCAGCAATATACACAGCTTTTTCATAACATTCCCCCCAGAAAGGATCGATCCCCATGTTCATTGGTTATCTCATCATAATAAATGCCCTTGCCTTCCTGCTTATGCTTATCGACAAGCAAAAAGCCAGAAAAAGAAAATGGCGCATTTCGGAGGCAACGCTTCTGTGGTCTGCCGCACTGGGCGGCAGCGTGGGGGCGCTGGCGGGTATGTACTGCTTCCGCCATAAGACCCGGCACAAAAAATTTACCGTGGGTGTCCCGCTGATTTTAGGGGTGCAGCTGGTACTGGCCGCAGTTTGGTACTGCTTTGTTCGCTAAACGGGCTTCCTCACAGCATCAGCAGCACCAGAATGGCATTCCCTGCCATCAGAACGGTGAGAACGATTACTGCCGGGGCAG
>CAYLHM010000025.1:0-4937 GCA_964383485.1 uncultured Oscillospiraceae bacterium | reverse complement strand
ACCAGAATGGCATTCCCTGCCATCAGAACGGTGAGAACGATTACTGCCGGGGCAGTAAAAAAGCTCTTCAGGCACAGGGGATGGATCCTCCGATGGCGGAAATAGGCGGCTACCTCCCTCCGCCGGACGAGCAGCAGCACCAGGGCCGCCAGGGCGGAGCCGAAAATAATGGCGTACATCACACCGTCCTGCACCGGCACGGGCAGCGGCGCCAGGAGCCTGGGGATCAGGTCCCCCAGCAGCAGATTGTTGATGGCGTGGAGCAGAATGCTCCAGAGCATGGAATATTCCACCGCCACATAGCCCAGCACCAGCCCCACCGCAAAGGCAAAGGGGGACTGGATGAAATTCCCGTGGTAAATTCCAAACAAAAACGCCGAAGCCAGAATGGCAAATTTCTTGCCATAGGGCTGGAAGCTCCGCAAAATCAGCCCGCGGAACAGAATTTCCTCCGAAATCGGGGCCAAAATACCCGCATACAGGAACATACTCAGGCTGTCTGTGCTGATTTCCAGAGCCCCGCTCATGTCCAGGCCGAGCAGCTCCAGCAGCCACTGAATGCCCAGGGCCAGGGCCTGGCCGCTCAAGAACACCACCAGCAGGCCCAAAAACGACCGGGCAGTCATGGGGCGGCTGCTGCGCCAGAGCTCCTGCAGGCAGTAGCCGGGCTTTTTCCAGGCCAGCAAAATCACGGCGCCCACGGCAATGGACAGAATATAGCCCCAGCCGTTGGACATGATCCGTTCCATAAGGTTTTCCAAAAGATCAGGATCCTCAAAATGGGCAATGGCATAGCCCACGGCATCCACAATCGCAACCAGCATCACCGCAGCATTCATGATCCCATAGTAGACGATCAGCGCCAGGGTCGGCTTGTTAAATTCCTTCCGCAGATTGCGGCAAAGTGTCTGTTTTGTCATTCTGATTTCTCCTCAATATCCTGAATGAAAGCCTCCGCCGACAGCATTCCGTCAATGGCCGCCGACATAATGCCCCCGGCGTAGCCCGCACCCTCACCGGCCGGGTAAAGCCCGGCCACATTACTCTGCCGGCGCTCTCCCCGCAGAATGCGCACCGGCGAGGAGCTGCGGGTTTCCGGCCCGGTGAGTACGGCATCGGGGTCTGCAAAGCCCTGGAGTTTGCGCTCCAGCTCCGGGAGCGCCTGAGCTATGGCGCCGCTGAGCTTCTCCGGCAGGAGATCATGCAGATCGCACCACACGACCCCGGGCCGATAGCTGGGATGCACACGCCCCGGCCCTTGGCTTGGCCTGCCCGCAAGAAAATCCCCCACACGCTGGGCCGGTGCCCGGTAGCTTCCGCTGAGCTGATAAGCCCGATGCTCCAGCTCCTGCTGCCAGCGCACGCCTCCCAGGGGGCCGTCATAGGGAAACTCCGACGGATGCACCGTCACCAGCAGGGCCGCATTGGCGTTCTCCCCGGCCCGGTCGGAATAGCTCATGCCGTTGGTGACCACGCCCTCCGCTTCCGAGGCCGCCGCCACCACATAGCCGCCGGGACACATACAAAAGGTATATACGGTCTGCCCGTCCAGATGGCACACCAGCTTGTAATCCGCCGGCGGCAGGGGCATCTCCGTGCTTCCGTACTGCGCCCGGTCCACATCCTCCTGCAAATGCTCAATGCGCACACCCATGGCAAAGGGCTTCGGCTCCATGTCCACGCCCCGCTCCAGCAGGCGGGCAAAGGTATCCCGTGCGCTGTGGCCGATGGCCAGGATTACCCGGTCACAGGGAATTTCCTCCCCGTTTTTCAGGAAAATGCCGGTTAGCCGGCCGTTTTCGACCCGAAAATCTTCCGCCTGGCTGCAAAAGCGGATCTCCCCGCCCAGGCTTTCAATGCGCTTGCGCAGATTTTGCACCACGGTCAGCAGGACATCGGTGCCCACATGGGGCTTGGCATCGTATAGAATTTCCTCCGGCGCTCCCGCCTGAACAAATTGCTGTAAGACCCAGCCGATCCGGGGGTTGTTGACCCCGGTGTTCAGCTTGCCGTCGGAAAAGGTGCCTGCGCCGCCCTCCCCGAACTGTACATTGCTCCGGGGATTGAGCGCCCCGGTCTCAAAAAACCGCTGAACCTGCTCATAACGGCTTTGGGCATCCTCGCCCCGCTCCAGCACCAGGGGCTTCAGCCCCGCCAGCGCCAGCACCAGGGCGGCAAACATTCCTGCCGGGCCAAAGCCCACCACCACCGGCCGCCGGGAGGGCTGACCGGCACAGCTTGGGGGCGTATAGGCCTTATAGACGGCTTCGCTCGCCCGCTTGCTGCCGCAGTGGGCCAAAATTTTTCGTTCCCTGCCCGCAACCGCCACATCCACCGTGTAGATGATGCGCACCTCCGGCTTTTTCCGGGCATCCACGGAGCGGCGGAAAATGGTAAGGCTTTGAATTTTGGAGGCAGAAATTTTCAGCACCCTTGCCGCCTCAAAAATGAGCTGATGCACATCATGCTCCGGCGGCATGGAAATATCCCGAATGCGAATCATAGCCTTTCCTCCCCTGCGCTCTGCCCGGCCAGCCGCCCGGAGCTCCAGGCCCATTGCAGGTTGAAGCCGCCGCAGTCGCCGTCAATATCCAGCACCTCGCCGCAGGCAAACAGCCCCGGCACCAGGCGGCTGGCCATGGTGCGGCTGTCAAATTCCGCCGTGACCATGCCCCCGGCCGTCACCTGGGCGCTGTCCATGCCCATGGGCTCGGTCAGGGGAATGTCCAGCCCCTTTGCAAGACCCGCCACGGCCTCGATCTGCTCCTCGCTCAGCTCTGCGATCCCATCGCCGGGCCGCAGACCGGCCTGGGCGGTGAGTACCCGGCCCAAGCGGTTGTGCAAAATACCTGTAAATAATTCCTGCACTTTCAGCCCCGTGTCCTGCCGCCTGTAAAGCCAGTCTGCCAGCGCTCGGGCAGGCAGCTCCGGCAGCAGATCCAGGCGGCATTTCCATGTTCCCCCGCCCTGACAGACATCTCTGGATACTTCAAAGATCACCGGCCCGGAAATGCCCTGCTCGGTAAACTGGATCTCGCCGCTGCTCCGGCTGTGCAGGCGCTGGCCGCAGTAGATTTCCGCCTTGCAGTTCGCCCGCACGCCCTTGAGGGATGGGCAGGCCCACCAGTCGCTTTTAAGCTGCACCAGGGCCGGGCGCAGGCGGGTGGCGTGGTGCCCCAGATTGCGCAGGAGCCGGTAGCCCGCCATGGATCCGCCCAGCTTCGTTCCCGCCAGGCCGCCGCAGGCGATGATGACCCGGTGGCAAAATTGGGTATTGTCCCCGCATTCCACTGCGAAGCCCCCGTCCACCCGGCGCACTCGGCTGACCTCTGCCCCGGTGATCACCTCCACCCCGGCGTGCTCCAGGGCAAAGCGCAGCACATCGACCACGGAATTTGCCTGATCGGAATAGGGGTACACCCGGCCGGACGGCTCCACCGTCATATACAGCCCCAGCTTTTCAAACCATGCCATGGTTTCCGCCGCTGAATGTGTCTGTAATGCCCCGGCAGTAAAATCCCCGTCGCCGTGGTAATGGGCCGGGGCGGCGTGGATATTGCTTAAATTGCAGCGGCCGTTGCCGGTGGCCTGGAGCTTGCGCCCCAGTCGGGACTGCCGTTCCCACAGAAGCACCTCCGTCCCCGGCTTCTCTGCCGCTGCCAGCGCCGCCGCCATGCCGGAGGCCCCGCCGCCGATGATGCCGATGATCATGCCATACACCTACTTTCTATCGCCATTATACGCTATTTCTCCCAGTAAAACAAGGAAAAATTTCTTGTAATCCGGGATAACTGTGATATAATGATGCAAGGTGATAAAATGGATCGGAAAAATATTGAAAAAATTGCCGAAAGCCCTGACGACCGCCTGCTGCTTGCCAAAATCTGGGACAAAATTCAGGCCGGATCGAGCCGGAATATTCCCGCCGCAAGCTGCTTTCTCTCTCCACGGGAGCAGGAAATGGCCCGCTGCCTGCTGGGGAGCGAGGCGGGGCTGTGTTTTTTCGGCGGCTATGACGATGCCGAACGAAAAATGGCGGTTTATCTGCCGGAATATCTGGACAGCTCCCATCTTTGGAGCGGCGACAGCCCCATTTCCTGCCTCCGGGCGGATTTCTACAGAACGGACAGCCCCAGCCACCGGGATTTTCTGGGGGCGCTCATGGGCGCCGGCGTGGCACGGGAAACGATTGGGGACATTTGTGTGGGAAACGGCTTCTGTACGCTGTTCGTCAGCCGGGAGATCGCCCCCTATCTGCTGCAAAATTTTTGTTCTGCCGGGCGTGCGGCTCTGCACCTGTCGTCCGTTCCCCTGCCGGATGCCGTGCTGCCCCAGCCGGAGGTGCAGGAAATTCGGGCTACCGTGGCATCTCTGCGGCTGGACAGCCTGGTGTCCGCCGGATTTCGGATCAGCCGGGGGCTGGCCGCCCAGCATATCGCCGCAGGAAAGGCAGCAGTGGACGGTCTGCCCTGTGAAAAGCCGGATCGCCCGGTTGCTCAGGGGGCGAAAATTTCCCTGCGGGGGCTGGGGAAAATGCAGCTGCTGGAAGTGGGCGGGCAGACGAAAAAAGGCCGCATTTCAGTGGTAATACACCGTTATTTGTGAGGAAAAGTTATGAAAATGGACGAAGTAATTGCACGGATCAACACCCTTGCTGCCAAAGCCAAGGCCCAGGGGCTGACCCAGGAGGAGCTGGCCGAGCGGGAGCGCCTGCGGCGTATCTATCTGGACAGCGTGAAAGCAAATCTGGTCGGCCAACTGGAAAATACCTATATTGTGGATGAACAGGGCAACAAGAAAAAACTCCGTGCGAAGGAGCATTCGGATCGCTCATGAGATCGGCAAGCGCCCGCATTCATCAAGCGCACCGGAAAAATAAAAATGCCCGCCAAGCCGGAGCGGATCCGACTGGCAGGCATTTCTATTCAAAGCGACAC
>CAYLHM010000024.1:9469-12122 GCA_964383485.1 uncultured Oscillospiraceae bacterium | reverse complement strand
ACTATAAAAGCGGAAGGGCACCCGCCCACCCGCACTATAACAGAGGGGGGGAACAGCCGAACACCCACGCCATAAAAGCGAGGGAACACCGCCCACCCCTACTATAAGGAAGCCGGGTACCCGCACGCCAATACCGGGCTGAACAGGAAGGGAGGTGACAGCTTTGAGCAATGAGGAATTTTTCAGGTTTTGTATGAAGTTCTATTTTCAGGAGCTGAGCAAGCACAAGGACGATGAGTACGAGGTAAACCAGCCGCAGATGGAAAAGCTGCTGGATATCCTGGGATTTTTCCTGGAAAATGCGAGGGAAAACGGCGGCCATGTCGAGCCGGTCGAGCTTATTCCCCATGTGCAGAGCGGCGGAGTGAACGCCAAATTCCAGGTGTTTGATGTCTATGGCAAGGATGTCCAGAAGTTTTGCAAAGTTCTGTCCTACGCATCTTGTTTCTCCATGGATGTGACCGACGATGACAAGGTCTACATTTCCGTAGGTGTTCCCAATGTGTTCGTTCCCAAGGAAGCGTGACCGGCACCGCCATTTTGTTGAGGCCCCGATTATAAAACCCAGGCCGAATGGAACATGAACATGAAATCGAGCCTCCCTAAAAAATTTTAAGAGGACAGCGTGTTTGCTGTCCTCTTAAAGTTCATCAGCCCAGGGGGATGCCCGCAGGAACTGCCGCGGCAGGTTCCTCGCTCAGCGTTCCGTCCTCCGGCGCAAAGGTTGTGCTGCCCGTGGTTACGGTGAAGCCGCTGGGGTCGGACCAGGTGAAGATGTCCGGCGTCCCCTCGTAGGAGCCAAGGGTCAGCGTGGGGCCGTCAATGGAATAGGAGGAGCCCTGATACTCCACCGCACCCTGGCGCTCGTTCTCACTGATCAGCAGATAAGTGCCGTCTTGATTGAGTACGATCGTCCAGTAGGTGTCAAAGGGCGCCAGGCCGCTTTCGGTGTACTTGTAGGTGCCGGTGCTGACCGGGGGAACATAGGTAACCGCTTCCATCGGCTCCTCCCCAAGGGTCGAACCCTCCGGCGCAAAGGTGTGGCTTCCGGTGGTTACGGTGAAGCCGCTGGGGTCGGACCAGGTGAAGATGTCCGGCGTGCCCTCATAGGAGCCAAGGGTCAGTGTGGGGCCGTCAATGGAATAGGAGGAGCCCGGATACTCCACCACGCCCTGGCGCTCATTCTCGCTGGTCAGCAGATAAGTGCCGTCCTCGTAAAGAATGATGGTCCAGTAGGTATCAAAGGGCGCCAGGCCGCTTTCGGTGAAGGTATATACGCCGGGGATGTAGACCTCCTCGTCGCCGCCCTCCACAGGCTTCTCCAGAAATTCCGTGGGCGCTGTGTAGCCGATGGGCGTGACATTTCCCTGTTCATCCGGGGCAGACCAGTGGATCGTGCCGTCTGCTTCCACGAAGCTCAGCTCCAAAACCTTGTCCGTTGCGCCGGTGGTAATGGTGCCGTCATCGTTAATGGCCCATTGGTCTCCGTTGCAGGTATTGTCGCCCAGGGGGCCAACGGAGGTCATGACGGTAAAGGTGCCGTTTTCCCGGAGCTTGATGGAGAACTTCGTGGTATCGCCGTACTCGTCCACATATTCAAAGTGATAGGAGCCTGCACCCGTGCCCACCTGGGCCTTTGTTTCATTGGGCTCGGTAGTCGCAGGCTCCCCCCCTGCGCAGGCCCCGAGGGTCAGGAGCATACAAAGGATTGTAAAGAATACCAAATAACGAACTGCTTTTTTCATTTCAGCCATTCCTTTCTTTATTTGTGCTGGGCAAACAGCCAGTCACGCACGGCCTCCAGCCGGTAGGTCAGCTCCCAGCCCCGGTTGTGGTGCGCAAAGGGGGGCCGGAACTTCTTGTCCTCCGGGAAAGCGGTGTCCTTGTCGAAAATAATGTAAACAACCTGGGCCTTCTCCGGGTCGCCAATGGCCTGGCGAACCTTGGCATCGTTGACTTCCCAGCCGTCCCGGAAGTTCAGGCGGATCTTGATGACCGGCACGCCCTTTGCGGCAAGGCCATCGGTGATGGCATTGAAAGAGGGGTACTCCTTCAGTCCGCCCTCGGACAGGCCGAACAGGAGCCGGGCAGAGGTCAGGCTGGTCATCTTGTCGTAGTCCCAGTGGCCGGAGATGGGCATAGCCGCCGCAAACAGATCCGGGTAGCGCCACATCAGCTCGCAGGAGGCCATACAGCCCTGAGATTGGCCGGTGGTGTAGATCCGGCCCCGGTCGATGCTGTACTGTTCAATGACCTGATGGAGCAGCGCCACAATGTCCTCAAATTCCGGGGAGACCGTGTAGTCGTCGGTGGTCAGCATAATTCCCGCAGGGACCTGCACGGCCAGGACAAAGCAGGGGTGCTTTGCCTGCTCCTCCGGGGTGGCCCAGCAGGTGGCGCCGATACCCTGGGCCAGCGCCAGCAGGGGGTCGTTTCCGTTGGGGCCGGCATCGGGGATAAACAGCACCAGGGGGTATTTTTTCTCCGGGTCATAATTCTTGGGCGTATAGAGATTGTAAAACACCGAACGGTAGAAGCCCTGGGTGAAATCGTCGATCACCGGCTGGACGGCCTTGGTGGAGGCGATGGGGCCAAGGTAGCCGGGAAGCTGCACTTCCACTGCCACCGGCCGGCGCTTCTTTCCCGTTCTCGG
>CAYLHM010000024.1:0-9369 GCA_964383485.1 uncultured Oscillospiraceae bacterium | reverse complement strand
CCGCCGGGGCCTTTTCCGTCCGGGCCGCCGGGCTTGAAGTCGAATTGGGGGATCACCAGAGCTTCTTTATCCTCCGGGTCCAGTTCCAGGGTCAGGGTGCTGCCCTTTACGCTGCGGCTGAGAATGGTTCTGCCGGGAACCTGAACGGCATCCGGGTCCGGCACCGTATCGGCAAATTCCAAAACCGCCGTATCAATGCGCTGCACCTCGGCATCCGGGTCGGCGATCACGGTGACGGCGGGCTCCTTCCGATGGATCCACAGGTTTGTCAGCAGATCCGCCGCCCGTTTTTCCCATTTCTCCGCCGTGCCGGGCATGAGCATGGTGCTTTGGGCTTCCCAGGTGCCCCGCTCATAGGAGCGCCTGTCGGGCATATACTTCATGCCGCCGTTGACCATGGAAATCAGCACGGTATGGGCAAAGGGAGAATCCGCCCACAGCTCCTGCTCGGTCACGGCGTTGACCTCCGGCTTCACCGCCACAAAGGCGATATCGCCCACCCGAATGGCTTCTGCATCGACTATTTGCTTGCCATCGGCCTTATAGCTCACCTCCCGCTTCGGGCCTTGGGCCCTGGGGCCGGCGGGAATGTTGTCCGCAATAATGCCGCCGGCTGCACGGGCGATTTCCGGGTCGGCATCGGTGCAGGTGACCGTTTGGGCGATCGCCAGGGCATCTGCCCCCATTTCGGCGCCCAGGCGGGCCACGATGTCCAGGCCCTTGCCGTATCCGGCATCCTGCATCTGGGCAATGCCGTCCTCGTTGACAAATTCCAGGGTCGCCTGCTCTCTGGGCACCTGATCTCCGGCGGCGCTCATGCAGAACAGGCAGGGTGCGCCCAGCGCCTGCTCCACAATGCGGGCCGCTTCGCCGGGTACATCCGAGGATACCAGGGCGGTGCCGTCCTTGCGGCCCGCCTGGTCAATGGCGCAGGGCTTCAGGCCATAGCTTAAGAGCAGGCCGATGAGCTTTCCGTCCACGCCCTCCACCTTGACAACGGTGAGGGTCTTGTTGGAGAACTCCTCCGGGGAGATGTTGACCCACCAGCCAAAGGGGGTTTCCACATCCCGGCTGCTGTTGACCAGGCAGGTGCCCGTTCCCGCTCCAATGCGGGCAGGGGCCAGGGTGCGTGCGGCCTCATGGGCGGCAGCTTTCACGGCCTTTTCAATGGCGGCGATGAACAGGGCCCGCTTCTTTCCGGCATCCGGGTCCATCTTGAAGCCGCCGCCCGGCGGCGTGGGCATACCGGGCATCCGGGGCTTTCCGAAATTGGGGCCGCCGGGGGCATGGGGGGTTGTGATGGCATGGGTCACATGGATCCAAATGTTTTCATAAGGCGTGCCGGTGATGCGCTGAATGGTCTTTCGGGCGCTGTCGATCTGTTCATCTCCCAGGTTGACCAGCTCCACGGAAGCGATCGCGACCCGCACCCGGTTGTCCAGCACCAGGAGCCGGATGCAGGGATCGTCGTGGATGCCGCTGAGCAGGTCTGTGGGGAACATCTCCGCAGGGAAGCGGATCACCCCTCTGCCCGCACCGGCCAGCAGTTTTTTCTCACTCATACTTTTTCCTCCAGGATTTCTTTATTCAGCTCCCGCACCCGGCAGCACGCCACATGGTGCCCGGGCAGGACCTCCTCCAGGGTTTGGGGCCGCAGGCAGGCCTCGGTGGCGTAGGGACAGCGGGGGGCAAAGCGGCAGCCGGGCTTGGGATTGATGGGGCTCATCAGCTCGCCCTTTAAGGGAATGCGCTTTCTGGGTGCATCGATATCCGTATTGGGAATGGCGGAGATCAGCGCCTTGGTGTAGGGGTGCAGGGGCTTGCTGAACAGCTCCAGGCTGGGGCTGGTTTCCACAAGCTGGCCAAGGTACATTACGGAAATGTCATGGGAAATATGGCGCACGACCGACAGATCGTGGGTCACGAACATATATGTCAGGCCAAATTCCCCCTGGAGATCCTGCAGCAGGTTGATGATCTGTGCCTGAATGGACACATCCAGGCTGGCCACCGGCTCGTCGCAGGCGATAAACTTGGGGTTCATGGCGATGGCCCGGCCAATGCCCACCCGCTGGCGGCGGCCGCCGGACAGCTCATGGGGATAGGCCATGCGCAGCTTGCCGGAAATACCCACCATGTCCATCAGCCGGCGGATCTGCTGGTCCAGGTCGGCCTTGTGGTATTGCCCGGACAGCACCAGGGGCTCCTTGAGGGTATCCTCCACGGTATAGCGGGGGTTCAGGGTCATGTAGGGATCCTGGAAGATGATCTGAAGATCCTCCCGCAGGGCACGCAGCTCCTTTTTGTTGGGGTAGGTGATATCCCGTCCGTTATAGAGGATCTGTCCGTCGGTAGGGGTTTGCAGGTGGATGATCGTGCGGGCCAGGGTGCTTTTTCCGCAGCCGGACTCGCCCACCACGCCCATGGTCTTTCCCGCTTCAAACACCATGTTGATATCATCAACAGCATGGAGCTTGCCTTTCGGCACATCAAAGTACCGCTTCAAGCCCTTCAGCTCCAATAGGGGTGCGCTCATTTCCCCGCCTCCTTTACTGCATCAATTCTGTGGCACTGGCACCGGTGGGTCCCGCCCAGGTCGACCATGGGCACCGGCCCCGATTCGCACTGCTCCGTGGCGTAGGGGCAGCGGGTGTGGAATTTGCAGCCTGCCGGAAGGTCGCTTGGCTCCGGCATGATGCCCTCCACGGGCTTCAGTCTGCCGCCCTCGGAGTTGAGGCTGGGGACGGCTCCAAACAGGCCGATGGTGTACGGGTGGCTGGGGTTTTTGAATACCTCCCGTTTTGTGCCGTACTCAATGATCTCGCCGCCGTAGACCACGGCCACATTGTCGCACATCTCCGCCACAATGCCCAGGTTATGGGTAATGAGGATCATGGCGGTGCCTCGTTCATCCATCAGATCCCGCATGAGATCCAGCACCTGCGCCTGAATGGTGACATCCAGCGCCGTGGTCGGCTCGTCGGCCAGAAGCAGCGCCGGGTGGCAGGACAGGCCGATGGCCACCTCCACACGCTGCTGCATACCGCCGGAAAACTGGTGGGGGAAGTCCCGCACCCGGTCGGGGGTGATGCCCACGGTGCCCAGCATCGCAACGGCACGCTTCTCGGCCTCGTGCTTGCTCATGCCCGGATTGTGCAGCCGGATCACGCCGGATACCTGGTCCAGGATCCGCTTGACCGGGTTCAGGGCCGTCATGGGGTCCTGGAAGATCATGGAGATCTCCGCGCCCCGGATATGCTCCATTTCCCGCTCCGGCAGGTTCAGCAGGTCGATGCCCTTGTACAAAACCGCTCCTTGGGGAATGGCGGCTGCCCGGTCGGGCAAAATCCGCAGAAGCGCCTTGGCGATCGTGCTTTTCCCGCAGCCGGATTCTCCCACAATGCCCAGGGACTCCCCCCTGTTCAGGGTAAAGGATACGCCGTTGACGGCCTTGACCGGCTTTTTGTTGGAGCTGTACTCCACCCACAGGTCTTGGACTTCCAGCAGCGGCCCCCGGTCTTCCGGTTCGCAGATATGGGAAGGCCCGTGACCGTGGGGGTGGTGATGTCTGTTTTTCTGTTCTTCCATGGCGCTCACTCCTTCATTCTGGGGTCGCAGGCATCCCGCAGGCCGTCACCGAACAGGCTGACGGAAAGAATGGTGAGGCCCAGCATGATGCAGGGGGCGATCAGCACATTGGGATGATACCGCATGACATCCCGCCCGTCGCTGAGCATGGCGCCCCACTCCGGCAGGGGCGGACGGATGCCCAGTCCCAGGAAGCTCAGGCCGGAGATTTGGGTAATGGCCCCGCCGATGCCCATGCAGGCGCTGATGATGGTCTGCTGAATGGAGTTGGGCAGGACATATTTCATAATGGTGCGGAAGGAGGAATTGTTGGTGGCTTTGGCCGCCTCCACATATTCGCTCTCCCGGACGGTGAGGATCTGGCCCCGCAGCATCCGGGCAGTACCCCAGATGCCGCCGAAGGACATGGCCAGCACGGTGCTGACCATACCCTCGCCCATGAGCAGGGACAGGCAGATGGTCAGGAGCATACCGGGCACACACTGCACAATATCGGTGATGCGCATGATGACCATATCCACCTTGCCGCCGAAATATCCGGCAATGGAGCCTACGATAATGCCCAGGATGGTGCTGGTCAGGGTGGAGGCCACGCCCAGGGACAGGCTCCAGCGGCCGCCGTAGATGATGCGGGAGAAGATATCCCGGCCATACTGGTCCGTTCCGAACCAATGCTCCGCGCAGGGGCTGAGGTATTTGTTGGCCGGGTCAATGGCGTAATACTCATAGGGTGCGATCCAGGGGGCAAAAATAGCGGTCAGGCACAGCAGCAGAAAGATGGTGCCGCCCACCATGGCCAGCTTGTTGCGGGCCAGGCGCTTCAGGGTCATTTTGAAGCTGCTCTCTTTCTTGTCCCGGATCGCCTGTGTTTCCCGCTGGGACAGCTCATTTAATGCCTGTGTGCTCATGTTTCCCCTCCAATTTTTGATGCTTGCGGTGATGATGGCCGTGGCGATGCTTGGGTGCGCTCTGGGCCTCGTACTGGGCCTTAATTCTGGGATCCAGCAGGGCATAAAGGACATCCACCAGCAGCATGACCAGGCAGAACCATATTGCCAGGAATACGACCACGCTGGTAACGATGGGAATATCCCGGTTGCCGATGGCGCCCTGGACATAAAGGCCCATGCCCGGAATGGTGAAGATGGTCTCCAAAATAATGGTGCCGCTCAAAGCGCCTGCAAACTGCTGGCCGATCTGGGTGGCGATGGGGATCAGCGCATTGGGCAGGGCGTGGCGATAGTACACGCTGGCTGTGGAATAGCCTTGGGCCTTGGCGGAAACCACAAAGTCGGAGCGAATAACCTCCAGCATACTCGTCCGCATAGACCGGGACAGCCCGGAAAAGCTGGTCAGGAAGATGGTCAGGCAGGGCAGTATGTAATGGGCAACGCTTCCGTAGCCGTAGGCCGGCAGCCAACGCAGCTTGACTGCAAACACGATGATGAGCAGCAGGGCAATGACATAGCCGGGAATGCAGTGCATGACGCTGGAAAGCACCAAAACGATCTTATCCGGCAGCTTGCCCTGGTTGGTAGCCGCCCAGACACCCAGGGGGATGCCGAAAAGGGCGCCTACCAGCATACTGTACATACTGATGGCAAAGGTGCGGGGAAGTCTTTGCAAAATGTCGGTGGTGATGTTGGTCTGATAATACCAGGACTTGCCCAAATCGAATTTGATAAACAGCCGGTAGAGGTAATCCCCCAGCTGGGTGAAAAAGGGCCGGTCAATTCCCAGGTAGGCCCGATAATCATCGATCTCCTGCTGAGTGGCATTGTCTCCCAAAATCATTCTGGCCGGGTCGCCGGGGACAAAATACAGCAGGGTAAAGATGGCAATGGCGATGATGACGATCATGGGAATGGTGGTCAGCAGCCGCTTGATAATATAGCGCTTCATAAAAGCTCCTTTCCTTGCTTGGTATTCATGGGCGGCAAGGCCGCCCATGGAAGATCAGTCGTTGTAGGTGAAAGCGCCCACGCAAAGCATATTGTTTGCGCCCACCACCACGGCATTGACGGAGGAAAGGCAGGCTGTCTGCTCCAGGTACCGGCACACGGCCAGGCCATAGCACTTTTCATAGGTAAAGTAATTGTCCCAGGCCTCAATGGATTCGGCGGTCCCCTCGCTCTTCACCGCCAGATACAGCTCGTCCAGCTTGGGATCCAGAATGCCCAGCACGCTGTTGCCATTGGAATCGGTGTAGTCGCCGGACCAGAATTTCTTCAGGGTATTGGCGCAGTAGTCGCCGCCGCCCTGGATATCGGCGATGATGTCCCAGGATTCATAGTCGCTGCGGTGCGCATCAAGGGTGGTAGCCTCCAGGGGCAGCATTTCGATGTTGATGCCGATCTCCCGCAGGCTGGACTGGAGCATGATCGCGAAGTCCGTGATGGCGCTCTGGTCGATATACATCAGCGTGAGCTTTTCACCGGCATAGTCGGTTTTCGCCAGGTACTCCTTCGCCTTGTCCACATCGTAGGTGTAGTAGTCCCGGTCCTCGCCGGTGGTCCAGTTCTCGGGAGCGTCAAACATATTCGGCTGGGGCCCGTAGACCGCATAGGCGGGATAGCTGATGCCGGCGGCAATGCCCTCGGAGTTGATGGCATAGCACACCGCCATGCGCATATTGATATCGGAGAACGGAGAGGCCTCGTCGCAGTTAAAGTAGAACGCCAGGGGTGCGCCGACCCGCTTGCGCACGGGGGAGATCCCGTAGGACGGGTCTGCTATGTAGGCATCAATGTCGGCGGCGTTGGCCGTGTCGATGGCGCAGACATCGCCCATTTCCAGAGCCATGGCGCGGGTGGAGGCATCCTGAATAATATCGTACTCGATTTCCCGAACATTCTGGCAGTCAATGGCGTAGAAGTTCTCGGCCAGCCACTCCTCGTCCTGAATGTTCTTCATCCAGAAGTCCGGGTTGGCTACAAAGATGGCCTTGGAGCCGAGGGTATAGCTCTCCAGCATATAGGGGCCGGTGCCCACGGGACGGGTCAAATACTTGTCCTCGCCGGAGGCCTCGTATCCCTCTTTAGAGATGATGGTGGGATTGCTGAAGTTCTTGCCCAGCTCGCCCACGCCGAAGGGCTGGCTGCAGTGCCAGGTAAAGGTGTAGTCGCCGGTCACATCGATATCCACAATGTCGCCGTCCAGCAGGCTCAGGCAGTTCACGCCGCCCTTTTGCCCGGCGTTGACATAGATTTGAATGCTGTACTTCACATCCTCGGCCTTGATGTTGTGGCCGTCTGTGTCATAGATGAAATCCCAAAGGGTGCAGTTGTAGGTCAGGTCATCCACCTTTTCAATGGATTTGAGAAGCTGCAGATGGTCTTTGCCCTGAGAATCGGTGTAGATGAGCTTCTGGTAGTAGCACATCTCCACGCTGCCCCAGGAGGAGTTGCCGACCGGGGCGAAGCCGCCGCCGTCACGGCTGGTGGCCACAACGACCTTGTCCCGGAGGTAGGTTTCCGGCCAGTAGCCGTCGAGATACACCAGGTCGGAGGGCTGCCCTTCCTCGATCTGGTCGCTGCCGCTGTCCCCCTGGGGGTTCGGCGATGCGCAGGCACACAGTGACAGGAGCAGGACTGCGGCCAGGAGCACGGCAAATAGTTGTTTCATTTTACATTTCTCCTTTTACACAATCAATTTTGCGGCCATGGGCGCTGGGGAGCAGTGCCGGTGGCAGCGGGGTCTTGCAGATTTACGATACCATAATCCGCCCTTTCTGAAAAGCCACAATTTTGATCATCTTCGTCATTTTGTAACAAAAACGAACATGGACAGCATGATTTTTTTTGAACATTGACCACAATCTTTGAAAAATTGTGAAAATACAGCTTGCAATAAACCCGCCCCAAGAGTTACAATATGTTCATCTCAACCCACAAGCCAAGGAGGGGCTACAATGGCCTTTTCACACATCCTAACCACTGCCAAGCGGAAGCTCAAAAAATATCGCCATGAGTTCAACCGGTACGCCCTGCTCATTGTGATCCCCCTGGTCTTGGGTATGGTGCTGTTCTTCTGCGTGCGCTCCATCACCGGTCAGCAGCTAAACGAAAACGGCCGGACGGCGGTGGAACGGTTCCAGGCAGAGGTCAACGGCGTGCTGCGGGAGCTTCAGATGGTCAGCGATGCCATTCTCTCCGACCGCAGCCTCCGGGAATACACCCAGGCAGATGCTCCGGGGGACCCCTTTTGGGTTTCGGAAAGCCTGCGGGAGCATCTGGATGCCAGCCGATATGTCAGCGAGGTATTTCTGGTCAGCCCCGGGCAGGAGCGGATCATCAGCTCCAAAGCCGTGTTCTCCTATGATGCGCTGGAGCATATTTTAGCCGGCATTGTCGGAAATGACCCGGCGCCGGGCTTGGAGGAGGGCTGGCATGTTCTGAATGCCAACTATTCCTCCCCCTACTATCTGTCCGTGTTTCCCGATGGAGAGACCTTCCTGCTGGTGACCCTGAACAAGACGAGCTTTGTGCGTACATTATATAATAATGATGTGGCCCTGTGCGGCCTGTACGACGGGGAATTTGGCATCTCCAGCTCCCTGTCGAACTACAGCGTGGCGGACTTCCAAAGCGCAGCGGCGGTCTCGGCGCTGCTGGGCGAGCGGGTAAAGTGCTTTTATTTAGAGGAAAACGGCAACACCTATATGGTGGCCCTCTCCCTGAAAGCCTATCGGGCGCCGCAGATGGCGATCGTCGCCGTATTCGGGGCATATTTTCTTCTGAGTATTGTCTTTGGACTGATTTATTTGCATTACGCTTCCAAAAAGCGGTATGATGAGGCGGCATCCATGCTGGACGGTCTCCCCTACGGCGTTTCCGGCGACAGCCCCTATGAGGACATTCTGGAGGCCATGCGCACCTCCCTGGAGGCCTATAAAAAGCACTATGACGACCAGCTCCGCTTCAAAAAACGCAGCATGGTCAGCTCCTTTGTGTCGGACTCCCAGACCATGGCCACGCCGGAGCTGCTGCACCAGCTGGGCCTGGAAGCAGAGATACCCTGCTATGTGGGACTGATCCACTTTTCCGGCACACCCGGTGTGCTGGTGGATGTTCCCACGCCCACCAACATCGATGTCACCTGCACAGTCCTATATTCCGCACTGAAAAAGGCCGCCGGAGAGGGCATGGGGATCCTGGTGTCCCACCTGGACCACAATTATATCGTCATTCTCTCCGTTCAGCAGCCGGAGGTCACCCAGGGCGAAATCCGCCAGGTCTTTGAAGAGACCGTCCATGCGGTGGAGAGCGAATACCTGTGCCGCCTGATGGCCCTGGTGAGCCACCCGGCGAAAACGCCCCAGGACATCGGCCGTGCCCACAAGGAGGCGGTATCCCTGTATGAGTTCGTCCACAGCACCCAGAGCGAGGCATCGGTACTGCTTTGCTCGGATATGGAAGAAAACACCGGCGCGCTTTTGAACGGCAGCTTCAACACGCAGCTTCAGTTTATCACCACCACGCTGCAAATGGGCAAATACGATCTTGCGCCGTCCCTGGTGGCCTCCGTGCTGGAGGAGCAGGTCTCCAATTTGGGCGCCCATTATCCCCTGATCCAGAGCCGCATTGCCGCAGTGACCAACGCCCTGATCGAAGCCGTGGCCGCCGGCAGAATGGATGCAGAGCTGAAAAACCGCTACATCCAGCAGCTCCAGCGGGCGGATTCCATTGAGTCCCTGAACGCCCTGACTGCGGAGATCTGCGCCCAGTTTACCGCCTGTGAGCCGATCGACACGGGCAGCGATACCGTGGAGCGGGCGATCGC
>CAYLHM010000023.1:0-12180 GCA_964383485.1 uncultured Oscillospiraceae bacterium | reverse complement strand
GATTTTATGGAGCGGGACACTTAAGACAGGGTCAAATCCCAGCGCATATGCTTCAAATTCAGCCTGGTGACCTCGTAGCTATCCATCAGACCGTCGTGCCATTCCTCCAGGTCCTCGCTGAGCATATCGTTTTCGATCAGCAGATCCCGATAGGTCATGTCTCTGGTCTGGACGAAGTACATGACATGGTAGCCGTAGCTTGTCTCAACCACGCCGGTATCACCGGGCTGGCGGCTCTCGTCGAAGCACCAATCGTTGAAGTTTGTCACCATGGCACCGGGGTACACATTCTCATACAGGCCGCCGTTTTCATTGGAGCCGGTGTCGTCGCTGTACTCATTTGCCAGGGCGGCAAAGCTCTCTTCGGTGGCATCGCCGTTCTTCCACTGCTCCAGGAGCACCTCGGCCTCTTCCTTGGCGGCGGCCTTCTCCTCGTCGGAATAGGTCACATTCCCGTCGGAATCCGTGGTGCCGCCCTCGAAGCTCACCAGGATGTGGCGCACATCAATGAGATGGGCCAGATTATCGTTCCGCTCGTTAAACATCACCACATAATAGCCAACGGTGGTTTCGGTTTCGTTGCCGTCTTCATCGGTGCTGGTGGAGGTATAGGGGATATAGGTCATGTCGCCGGGTTCCCGGCTGTCGTCTGCGATCCACTCCTGATAGGCGGAGTTGACACTGCTGTAGAAGTTCGTATAGGCTGAGCTGGTGGGGCGGGAGTCCTGATCCTTTTCGACATTGATATCCAGCAGGCCGATGGCAAGGTCCAGCATCTCAGAGGTCGTGTAGCCGCCGTTGACCAGCGCCTGTGCATCCGCCAGGGCGGCAGCCAGCGCGGTTTCGTTTTCCTCATCGGTATAGGTGGTGGAGGTGTTGCCGTCATCGTCGGTGGTGGTGGTACCCAAATTCAGGAAGGTCTTGTAGCTGCTGGCGGAGACTGTGTAGGCGTTGTAGCTGAAGGTGCTGTATTGGTCATACTGATCCGCCTCGTAGGCCCGGTAGTCCTCATCGGTGTATTCCAGGGAATCGGCATAGGCACTATAATACGAGCTGGCGATTGTGTTTATTGTATAATATTCGGTGTAGCTTTTTTTACTGGCGCCGGTGCAGTAGTTCAGCCGCAGGTACTGATTCAGGCTGCTGTAGCCGCTGTCGGAAACATCGGTGCTCAGGCTTGCAAGCCCTTCGTCCAGCTCCGCCTGCTCCTCCTCGCTCAGGGTGTAGCCCTCGGCCATGGCCTTGTCATACAGAGCGTAGGTGCTGAGCGCGTTGTCGATGGCCAGATCCATGAAGTAGTCTGCCCAGGTAGTCCCCTCGTCGGAGTCGTAGGTCTGCTCGTTCAGCGGCGAAGAGGTAGAGAAGCCAAGGAAAATCGACCAGTAGCTTCCATAATAGGGGTAGTAGCTATTGTAAGCATTTGCATAATAGGCCTGGATGGCATCGGTATAGTAATAGCTCAAATCTACGGTGGACAGCGTATGGTCGCCGACACGCAGAGCCTTGGTATTTCTGTTGATCAAGCTGTTGACGGGCGTACGCAGCAACACGCCCAGCACGACGGCAACCACCAGAACCATTGCCACCACAAAGGTGATGGTATAGGCTTTCAGGCTTTTGGCTTCTTTCTGCTGTGCGCGTTGACGATCGGTCAGTGCGGCAGCCTGCTCCGCCTTGCGGAGCTTTTTCTTGTTGGATGCGCTCATGTAATCAATTCCTCTCATTATCCTTATATAGCCTTGTGCAAGAGAACCGCACACTTGGCTGTATTATAACGGAAATTTTCACAGGTTGCAAGTCTTTTTATCAGAAAAACGGAAAAAAAGAAAAAAGTTTTCGTCACGGCGGGGCTTTTGGAGCGGCCCCGGCCTTTTGGAAGGCACTGAATAGGGAAAAACGCATTTTCGGGATCTCCCCAAAATAAAAACATGGGGAGCAAGCTCCCCATGCCCGATAAACCCGCTTCGGCCGTGCGCACCCAATTATGACCTGCACAGTAAGGCAGGTGGGTTGCCTCTCCTGAACGGAACTGCTCCCAACATCCACCCCTCGTCATAGCGTGGGCGGGAGGTCTGCAAAAGGAACAGGAAGTCCGGCATCCCGAAATCAAAATGTGGGTCCAAAAGGGCGCGTCACGCACCAAGCAGGCAAACCGACTTACTCGTCTTCGTCGCTGTCCTCGTCGGTATAGAGCTGATCCATGATCCGGTCATACACCGCCTGAAGCTCCTCCTCGTCTTCAATGGCGCACAGGATCTCCTCGCCGTCCTCCTCGTCGGAGCGGAGAATGCTGACCTCCAGATCTTCCTGCCCCTCGCCGGCGGGAACCACGGCCAGGTAGGTCGCACCCCGGTACTGGGTGGTGCTGAGAACCTCCAGCTCGTACTCCACGCCGTCTTCATCGGAAATGGTGATAAAATCGGAACCGTATAGATCATCTGCCATCTGTGACACCTGCCTTGCTCTTGCTAAATCTATTGTACAGCATCTTTCAGAAAAAATCAAGTGTGCAATTTGCATGATTAGTGGAGGTAATCCTCTAGCAATTTGCCCAGTTTTGAGTCCGAGCTTATTCGGATCCCGATTTTCAGCAGCAGCTGCTCCGGCAGCGGCAGCTCCCGTACCGGGCAGGGCAGCACCCGCACCGGCTCCGGATCCTCGTCACGCCACAGAGCCACCTGGCCCTGATGCACCCCCAGCAGGAAGCCCAAAAGCAGTGTCAGGCACAGGGCTTTTCTTCCATAACTCAAAAAATGCTCCCTCCTCTGGGCCTTAGTATGTCGCAAAATTTTTGTAATATTAACAAATTGGCTCTTTCGTTTTTTCATGAAGTGTGGTATAATGTAGCAGACTATAGCTAAAGGTATTCCGTTTGCAAGGGGGCAGTTTGGTCTGCCTGCCGGATCATGGAGGTCAATTCAATGGATAAAAACTACAAACCGAGAAGAAAAGTTGTGCGGCAGAATTGGAAGCCCGGCCCCGGGCTGACGGCTCTGCGCAGAATTTGGCTGGCGGTTTTTTCCGTCTTGAAAATTGTTGTGGCGGCGATTGCAACGGTGTGCATCATCGGCATCGTGTGCCTGCTGGTTTTTGCCAACGCCCTGGGCGACTATCTGGAGCAGGAGGTCCTGCCTGATGCCGATGAGGTTCTGGACAACACCATTCTGGAGCAAAGCTCCTATGCCTACTATCTGGATTCCAACGGGAACATTCAGGTGCTGCAAAAGCTCAACGCCGATGTGGACCAGCAGTGGGTCGACTACGAGGATATTCCCCAATCCCTGATCCATGCCGCAGTGGCCATCGAGGACAAGCGGTTCTTTGAGCATCAGGGCGTGGACTGGTTCACCACCATCAAGGCCTGCATCAATCTGTTCGTCGGCTCTGAGAGTCAGTTCGGCGGGTCCTCCATTACCCAGCAGCTGGTGAAAAACTCCACCGGCGACAAGGAGGTCACTGTTCAGCGGAAGGTTCTGGAGATTTTCAAGGCGACCCAGCTGGAGAAGCAATACGATAAGACGACGATCATGGAGTATTATCTGAACATCATCTTCCTGGGCAACAAATGCACCGGCGTCAAGGCGGCAGCGGCCACCTATTTTGGCAAAGAGCTGGAATTTCTGACCCCGGCAGAGAGTGCCTGCATCATCAGCATCACCAACAACCCCACCAAATACAACCCCTACCGCACCACCCTGGACAAAGACGGAAAAACCGGCCTGGAAGAAAACGAGGAGCGGCGCACCAATGTCCTGTACGAGATGCGCAACCAGGGATATTTGACCGAGGAGGAATACCAGGAGGCGCTCAGCCAGGAGCTGGTATTCAAGCGGGGCATTGACGATGGCGACCGGGTGGCCGACTGCGACAATGAAAGCTGCGGCTATCACGGCAAGGTATCCACCTTCGTGAAGGAGAGTGACGGCCGGTATTACTGCCCGGAGTGCGGCAGTGTCACCACCATCGGCGAGAGCGCCAGCCAGGAGGTCTATTCCTGGTTTATGGATACTCTGGTGGAGGATGTGGGCGAGGGCCTGGCCCCCCTGTACGGCGTGGATTGGGACGAGCTTAGCGCAGCGGAGCGGCAGGAGTTTATTTCCAGCACCGTGGCCAAGGGCGGCTACCACATCTACACCACCTTTGACTATGAGGCGCAGAAGGCCGTTGACGATATCTATCAGGATCTAAGCAAAATTCCCACAGTGAGCAACCTGAAGCAGCTCCAGTCCGCCATTGTCCTCATCGACAATGAAACCGGCGATATTGTGGCCATGGCCGGCGGCGTGGGGGACGACAAGGGCTATGATGATTGGAACCGCGCCACCGATTCCCATTTGCAGCCGGGCTCCTCCCTGAAGCCTCTGACGGTGTATGCGCCGGCCTTTGAGCTGGGGCTGATCACCCCGGCCTCGGTGATCCGGGATCTGCCCCTGTACTACACCGACAGCACGCCCTATCCGAGAAACGACGACTACAGCTATTCCTACAGCCGCACGATTTTGAGCGCACTGGTCAGCTCTGTAAACGCCGTGGCCGTCAACACCCTGGACACCATGGGCTTGCAGTACAGCTACAATTTCGCCAAGGACAAATTCCGCCTGTCCAGTCTGACGGATGAATATGTGACCTCCTCCGGCACCGTTCTCAGCGATGTGGGCTATTCGCCCCTGGCGCTGGGCGCTCCCAGCGTGGGCGTGACGGTGCGGGATATGACCGCCGCCTATGCTGCGCTGGCGAACCAGGGCGTGTACCGCACAGCCAGAACCTACACCAAGGTGTACAACAGCCAGGGCGAGCTGGTGCTGGACAATACCCAGGAGAGCGAGCAGGTCATCAGCCAAAAGGCGGCCAACTATATTAGCTATTGTCTGGATCAGGCGGTAAACAGCGGCACCGGCACCGCAGCAGATCTGAAGAGCATCGGCGTGGATGTGGCCGGTAAGACCGGTTCCACCGCCAGCTATAAGGACCGCTGGTTCTGCGGCTATACCAGCAACTACACCGCCGCTGTGTGGTGCGGCTTTGACCAGCCGGAGGCTATTCATGTTTCCGGCGGCAACCCGGCGGCCCGGCTGTGGAAGATGGTCATGGAGCCGCTGCACAAGGGCCAGACCACCCAGCCGGTTTACAGCGAGGAGGGCATGGTGCAGGTGGCCGTGTGTCTGGACTGCGGCAAGCTGGCAACCGATGCCTGCAAGCTGGATGCCCGCACCTACGACACAGGTCTGAGCCGCATCGGCTATGCCCTGGTCTATCCGGAGGATGTCCCCACCGAGGACTGCGACTGCCACATTGTGGTGGATTTCTGCCCGGAGTGCAACGCTGTGGCGAATGATGCCTGCAAGGCCCTGGCGGCTGAGGGCAGGCTGACACTGGTAAAGCGCTCCCTGGTGCGGATGACGGCTCAGGAAGTGGAAGATCTTGCCAAGGCAGGCAAAAGCGGCCTGTGGTCGCAGTTTTTAGCTGACAACTATATTTATATGGTAGATTCTGCCGGAAATCCCGCTTCCTTTAAGGGCATCTACGGCGGCAAAAATGCGGGTATCAATTCGCCGTATCTGGTCTGCACGGTTCATACCGCAGAAACCGGCGGGAACGATGGAGATACGGACGAATGAAATGGATATCCGACGAATGGCAGGACTATGAGGTCCTGGACTGCTCCGACGGGGAGCGCCTGGAGCGCTGGGGAAAGTATATCCTGGTGCGCCCGGATCCCCAGGTGATCTGGAGTACTCCCAAAAAGCACCCCGGCTGGGGCGGCTTCGATGCCCGGTATATCCGCTCCAGCACCGGCGGCGGGCACTGGTCGGCCCATCAGCTCCCGGAGCGCTGGCAAATACGGTATAAGGATTATCTGACCTTTCATGTCAAGCCTATGAATTTCAAGCACACCGGGGTGTTCCCGGAGCAGGCAGCAAACTGGGACTTTATCCGGGAAAAGGTGGCTTCGGCCCGCCGCCCGGTGCGGGTGCTGAACCTGTTCGCCTATTCCGGGGGCGCTACCCTTGCGGCGGCAGCCGGCGGGGCGGAGGTGTACCATGTAGATGCGGCCAAGGGCATGGTGGCCTGGGCAAAGGAAAATGCCCAGGCATCCGGCCTTGCCGACCGGCCGATCCACTGGATCGTGGACGACTGCGGCAAGTTCATTCAGCGGGAGATCCGCCGGGGCCGACGGTATGACGGCATCATTATGGATCCCCCCAGCTATGGCCGGGGCCCTGGCGGGGAGGTCTGGAAAATGGAGAGCAGCTTCTACCCCTTTCTTCTGGAAACGGCCAAGCTGCTCACCGACGACCCGCTGTTTGTCATTATCAACGCCTATACCACAGGCCTTGCGCCCTCTGCAGTGGGCTATGCCTCGGATGTGGTATTCGGCGGACATACCCAGGTGGGGGAGCTGGGGCTGCCTGTCCGCTCCTCCGGCCTGATCCTGCCCTGCGGCGCCACCGGCAGATGGATGCCGGATTAAGGAGAGTTGTTTTGGAAACCGCAATTTCAGTTGAACATTTGAATTATCATTATCCGGCCGGGGAGGATCACCCCCAGGTGCCGGTGTTTGAAGACCTGAATTTGAATATTGCAAAGGGGAGCTTTGTGGCGGTTCTGGGCGGAAATGGCTGCGGAAAATCCACTCTTGCCAAGCATTTCAACGCCATTTTGCTGCCCTGCGGCGGCAAGGTTTGCGTCTGCGGCATGGACACGGCGCAGGAGGAGCAGCTCATCGCCATACGCCGCACGGTCGGCATGGTGTTCCAGAACCCGGACAACCAGATCGTCGCCAATGTGGTGGAGGAGGATGTGGCCTTCGGGCCGGAAAATCTGGGCATTCCCAGCGGGGAGATCCGCCGGCGGGTGGACGATGCTCTGCGCCAGGTGGGGATGTATGACTATAAGGATCACGCGCCCCATCTGCTCTCCGGCGGGCAGAAGCAGCGGATCGCCATTGCGGGCATCATCGCCATGGAGCCGCAGTGCATTGTGCTGGACGAGCCCACGGCTATGCTGGATCCCAGGGGCCGCCGGGAGGTTCTGGAGGCCGTCACCCAGCTCAACCGGCAAAAGGGTATTACCGTGATTTTGATCACCCACCATATGGACGAGGCTGCCCTGGCCGATCGGGTGATCGTGCTGGGCAAGGGGGAGGTGGCCCTGGACGGCAGCCCCCGCCAGGTGTTTTCTCAGGTAGAACGGCTCCACAGCCTGGGCCTTGCGGCCCCGGATACGGTGGAGCTGTGTTATGAACTCAACAAGCTGGGCTTTGACCTGCCGCTGGACAGGCTGAGCCCGGAGGAATGTGCGCAGGCACTGTACGATTGCTGTCGGGCCTGACCCATAGGAGGAGTATCAAGTTGTCATCGTTACTGGAGGTCAGGGAGCTGACCCACACCTATAGCGCCGGAACGCCCTTTGAACATCGGGCGCTGGACGCAGTTTCTTTTTCCATGGAGCGGGGGGAATTTATCGGCGTGATCGGCCACACCGGCTCCGGGAAATCCACCCTGATGCAGCATCTGAACGGCCTTTTGAAGCCCGACAAGGGCACCGTGCTGCTGGACGGCCGGGATATCTGGTCGGACAAGGCCTTCACCCGGCAGGCCCGGTTCCGGGTGGGCCTGGTATTTCAGTACCCGGAATATCAGCTTTTTGAAGAAACGGTCTACAAAGACATTGCCTTTGGCCCTAAGAATATGGGCCTGACCGAGCAGGAGATCGACCGCCGGGTGCGGGAGGCCGCCGGATTTGTGGGCATCACCGACGAACAGCTCCGGGTATCGCCCTTCGACCTGTCCGGCGGGCAGAAGCGCCGGGTGGCCATTGCCGGTGTGATCGCCATGGAGCCGGAGCTTCTGATTTTGGACGAGCCAACGGCCGGCCTGGATCCCAGTGGCCGGGAGGAGATCCTGCAAAATATCGACCGTTTTCGCCACGGAAAAAATGCGGCCATCATGATGGTCAGCCACTCCATGAGCGATGTGGCCCGCCTGGCCGACCGGCTGATGGTGTTGAACCGGGGCCGCTTGGCCATGCTGGATACCCCGGCGGCGGTATTCGCCCGCTCCCAGGAGCTTTTAGACATGGGCCTGGATGTGCCGGAGCTGACCCGCGTGTTTTTGCAGCTTCGGCGGATGGGCCTGCCGGTGGAGCCGGTTTATACCATGGAGCAGGCCGTGCAGGCCCTGCGGGAAAGAAGCGGAGGGAAGCGCCATGCTTAAAGACATTACCCTCGGCCAATACTTCCCCGGCAACTCTCTGATCCACCGGCTGGATCCCAGAACCAAGCTGGTGGGCGTTTTGCTGTACATCATCGCCCTGTTCCTGGCCTCCGGCTGGGTGAGCTACGGATTGATGCTGGTCTTCCTGCTGGTGAGCATCCGCATTTCCAAGGTTCCGGCGGTGTCCTTCCTGCGGGGAATGCGCCCCCTGGTGGTGATCGTGCTGTTCACGGCAGTTCTGAATTTGTTCATGACCAACGGCGAAACCGTGATCTTCCACTGGGCGTTCCTGACCTTGACCCGGGAGGGAATTGTGCGTGCGGTACAGATGGTGGGCCGCATTCTCATGCTGGTCTCCGGCACCTTCTTGATGACCTATACCACCTCGCCCATTGCGCTGACCGACGGGCTGGAATCCCTCCTCAATCCCCTGAAAAAAATCCATCTGCCGGTGCATGAGCTGGCGATGATCATGTGCATCGCTCTGCGCTTTATTCCCACCTTGATCGAGGAAACCGACAAAATCATGTCCGCCCAAAAGGCACGGGGCGCCGATTTTGAAAGCGGCAAGCTGATGCAGCGGGTCCGTGCCCTGATCCCCATTTTAATACCGCTGTTTGTCAGCGCCTTCCGCCGGGCCGATGAGCTTTCCACCGCCATGGAATGCCGCTGCTATCAGGGCGGCGAGGGCCGCACGAAAATGAAGCAGCTCCGCTACAGCCGTCGGGACGGTATTGCCTATGCCGTGCTGGCCGCCGTGCTGGCGGCGGTGATCGTCCTGGGCAAATTTGGTCTGTGAGGCACTTATGCGGAACATCATTTTGACTTTGACCTATTTGGGCACCGCCTTTCACGGCTGGCAGGCCCAGAAAAATTTGCCCACCGTGCAGGCCACCCTGGAAAATGCCGTGGCGGCGGTGGTTGGGCACCCGGTTCATGTCACCGGCTGCGGCCGCACCGATGCCGGTGTACACGCCAAAATCTATGTGGCCAATTTCCGCACCGGCTCCACCATTCCGGTGGATCGGCTGCCCTACGCCCTGAATACCCATCTGCCGCCGGACATCGTGGTGACCAAAGCCTGGCAGACCCACGACGGCTTCAATGCCATCGGCTCCTGCGTGAAAAAGGAATATACCTATCTCATCTACAATTCCCGGATCCGGGATCCCTTTTTCGTGGATCGGGCGTGGTTTTATCCCAAGCATCTGGACGAGGGCATCCTGCAGCAGGCGGCGGATCAGTTTGTGGGAACCCACGATTTTGCCGCCGTGCGCTCGGTTGGCACCGATGTCAAGTCCACGGTGCGCACGGTCTGCTATTTCCGGGTGGAGCGTCAGGAGGCGCTGATCCGGCTGAAGGTCTGCGCCAACGGGTTCCTGTACAATATGGCCCGAGCCATGGTGGGCACGGTGGTCTACACCGCCGAGGGCAAGCTCCGGCCGGAGCAGATCGGCGACATTCTGGCCGCCGGGAACCGCACCGCCGCTGGGCCAACGGTTCCTGCGGGCGGACTGTACATGAGCCGCCTGTGGTATGATGACGGCGTGGAAAAATTTGAGTGTGATCGTTCATAAATTATTCGAGATTTTTGACACCCGATGTGGTAAACTGTGATCATCGCCACTTTTCCCATGAATGGAGGGATCAATATGCAGCCAAAGCTGTGTGCAAAGTGCAAAAAAAATATCGCCGTCGTGTTCATCACCAAGATCGAGGGCGGCGTGACTACGAACGAGGGCTATTGCCTGAAATGTGCCCGGAGCCTGGGCCTGCCGCAGATCGATCAGGCCGTGAAGCAGATGGGCTTTTCCGATGAGGATCTGGACTCCCTCAGCGATGAAATGAGCAATGTGTTTGGCCAAATGGAGCAGGACGATTCCGACGAGGCGGACAGCCAGACGGCGACCTTCCCCATGCTGAACCAGCTCTTCGGCTCTCTCAGCCCCGAAAAGCGCCCGGTGCCCAAGCCGGAGAAAAAGCCGGAGGCCGAGCCGGCTGGCAAGAAGAAAACGAAGAAGCATAAATTTCTGGATGCCTATTGTATGGATCTCACCGGCCGGGCCAGAGAGGGCCTGCTGGACAAGGTGATCGGTCGAGATGTGGAGACGGAGCGGGTGATCCAGATCCTAAACCGCCGCCAGAAGAACAACCCCTGCCTGATCGGCGAGCCTGGCGTGGGCAAGACGGCTATTGCCGAGGGCCTGGCCCAGCGAATTGCCGATGGAAAGGTGCCCTATAAGCTCCGGGACAAGGAGGTCTATCTGCTGGATCTCACCGCCCTGGTGGCCGGTACCCAGTTCCGCGGGCAGTTTGAAAGCCGCATGAAGAGCCTGATCGGAGAAATTCGGGAGTGCGGCAACATCATCCTGGTGATCGACGAGGTACATAACCTCGTGGGTGCGGGAGATGCCGAGGGCTCTATGAATGCCGCCAACATTCTCAAGCCCGCCCTGTCCCGGGGCGAGGTGCAGATCATCGGCGCAACGACCTTTAACGAGTACCGCAAGTACATCGAAAAGGATGCGGCGCTGGAGCGGCGTTTCCAGCCGGTTTCCGTAGATGAGCCGTCTATTGAGGAGGCCTGCCAGATCATGCAGGGCGTGGCGGCCAGCTATGCCCAGTTCCACGGCGTGACCATCTCCCCGGAGATCGCCCGGCAGTGCGTGGTGCTGTCGGAACGGTACATCACCGACCGCTTTCTGCCGGACAAGGCCATCGACCTGCTGGACGAGGCCTGTTCCGATGTAAATCTGCGCTGCAAGGAGATTTCCCAGCTTGCCGAGCTGAAAAAGGAGCGGGACGATTACGAGCTGGAGCTGCAAATGCTCACCGAGGACACGGAAAACGAGCATTATGAGCGCCTGGCCCAAATTCGCAGCAAGCTGTGCCAGCTGGCTGTGCAGATCGAAAAGCTGGAGCAGGTGCCGCCTCCTGCGGTGACCATTGAAAATCTGGCCCGGATCATTGAGCTGTGGACAAAAATTCCGGCCTCCAAGATCAAGGCCCAGGAGTATGAGCAGCTGGAGGGCCTGGACAAGCGCCTGAAAGCCCACATTGTGGGGCAGGATCATGCGGTGGATGCCGTCGCCCGTGCCATTCGCCGGCACCGGGTGGGGATCTCCCCCAAGAAGCGCCCCGTTTCCTTTATTTTCGTCGGCCCCACCGGCGTGGGCAAGACCGAGCTGGTGAAGTGCCTGGCAGATGATCTGTTCGACAGCGTAGACAGCCTGATCCGGCTGGATATGTCGGAATATATGGAGAAGCACACGGTTTCCAAGCTCATCGGCTCGCCTCCGGGCTATGTGGGCTATGACGAAGCCGGGCAGCTCACCGAAAAGATCCGCCGCAAGCCCTACAGCGTGGTGCTGTTTGATGAGATCGAAAAGGCCCACCCCGATGTGCTGAACATTCTGCTGCAGGTGCTGGACGATGGCCGGATCACCGATGCCCAGGGCCGGACGGTGAATTTTGAAAACGCCGTCATTGTCATGACCTCCAACTGCGGCTCCGACAGCCGGGTGGGCGGCATGGGCTTTGGCCGGACGGATCAGCAGATGGTGTCGGACAAGACCATGACGGCCCTGTCGGAGTTCCTGCGGCCGGAGTTTTTGAACCGTGTTGATGAAATCATCACCTTTAACCATCTGACCCAGGAGAATTTCCTGGAGATCGCCGGAATTATGCTGGGCGAGCTGCAGCAAAGCCTGGCCGACCGGGGCCTGCGCCTGAGCTGGAGCGAGGAAGTGCCGCCGCTGCTGGTGAAAAAGGCCTTTTCCACCACCTACGGGGCACGAAATCTGCGCCGTACCATTCAGCGGATGCTGGAGGATCCCGTTTCCGAGGCCATTATCGCCTCCTTTGAAAAGCCCATTTCCGCCATTTCCGCCGAGGTGGACGGGGAGGAGATCGTGCTGAAAACCCAGTAATCACGGCGCCAATCCTGAAGGGCCGCTTTTATAGG
>CAYLHM010000022.1:0-12190 GCA_964383485.1 uncultured Oscillospiraceae bacterium | reverse complement strand
TGGATGTATTTCCCCTTTTTCAGTCCGCATTTCTGGCGGAAAGGACCCGCCGCTCTGCTGCTGGGCACTGTGATCTGGGGCGCTGCGTTCATTGTCAAGGCCTAGGGCATGGCGTTGCGGGCTGCCTGTTGGTGTTCGTCGGTGTGATCGTTTCCCAGCTTCCGGCCAAGCATAAAATTGCGGAAAACTCTACCGTATAACCCAAAAAACGCATAAAACCGGCCGCAAAAGCGGCCGGTTTGTTTTACTTTTTATCGGCGGCGATGATCCGCTTCATAGCCTCGATGCCCACCTTGACGGCGCCGGTGGTATCCTCCACCAGCGGCATGAACATACCGGCCTTTTCCCGCTCCTGGTTCCAGATCACATGGAAGCAGCTTCCGCAGCGCACGCCCAGCGCCGCCGCCACCACAAACAGGGCCGCCGACTCCATTTCGCTGGCTTTCACACCCAGGCGCTTCCAGCTATCCCACTTTTGCAGCAGATCATAGTACACCGGGGATTTCTCCGGGCTGTGCTGGCCGTAGAAGGAGTCCTTGCACTGGACCACGCCGGTGTGGGTGCGGAAGCCCAGATCCTCGCTGGCGGCTTTCAGGGCAGCGGTCATGCCGAAATCCGGCACCGCCGGGAACTCGATGGGCGCATATTCCAAGGAGGTATGCTCATAGCGGATAGCGCCGGTGGCCACCACCACATCGCCGGGCATGACCTCCAGATCGATGCCGCCGCAGGTGCCGATGCGCAGGAAGGTATCGGCCCCGATGTTGTGCAGCTCCTCCATGGCGATGGATGCCGACGGCCCGCCGATGCCGGTGGAACAGACACTGACCTTCTCCCCCAGCAGCGTGCCGGTGTAGATGTTGTACTCCCGGTTCATGCCGATATGTACCGGGTCGTCGAAGTAGGAGGCGATGGATTCACAGCGCCCCGGATCACCGGGCAGGAATACATAGCGGCCTACATCCCCCTGCCGGCAGCGAATATGGAATTGCGTTCCGATATCTTGCATTACAATCACCCTTTTTCTTAAAGTAAAATAATATTATAGCAGAAATACACAAAAAAGCAAGCAATTTGACTGGGATTTTCTCAAAAAAAGCTCACCTGGCTGGTATCGGGCAGGCTGCCAAAGGCCCCAGCCTCCTTCAGCATCTGGATATGGGTCTTGGATACCTTGGGGCAGGCGGCGGCGACCTCCTCGATGGACAGAAATTCCCTGCCCTCCCGGCCCTGCATCAGATCCCAGGCGGCACTCTCGCCCAGCCCGGGGATGGCCACAAAGGGGGGCAGGAGCTTGCCGTCTTTAATCAGGAATTTGGTGGCATGGCTTTCATAGAAGCTGATGGGCAGAAATTCAAAGCCCCGGAGATTGTACTCATACACCACCTCCAGGGTGGTGAGCAGGTCCTCGTCCTTGTCGGTGGCATCTTCGTTGCCGTCGATGGCCTGGATATTGGCTTTCACGGTCTCAATGCCCTTGGTCATCAGCCCGGCATCAAAGCCGCCCTTCTGGCTCCTGCGGTAGAAATAGGCAGAGTAGAACGCCAGTGGGTGATACACCTTGAACCAGGCAATACGGAAGGCCATCATCACATAGGCCACCGCATGGGCCTTGGGGAACAGATACTTGATCTTTTTGCAGGAGCCGATATACCAGTCCGGCACCCCGGCGGCCCGCATCTCCTCCTCCGCCCCCTCCGGCAGCCCCCGGCCCTTACGCACGGACTCCATGATCTTAAAGGAGCGCTTTTCCGGCATCCCCTTGGATATCAGATAGATCATAATATCATCACGGCAGCCGATGGCCTCGTCAACGGAGGCGGTTTTGGAGGTGATCAGATCCTTGGCGTTGCCCAGCCACACATCGGTGCCGTGGGAGAAGCCGGAAAGCCGCAGCAAGGTATCGAACCGAGTGGGCATGGTGTCCAGAAGCATTCCACGGGTAAAGCGGGTGTTAAATTCCGGAATGGCAACAGCGCCGGTGGGGCCGAGAATGGGGTCGTTTTCATAGCCCAGCACCTTGGAGGAGGTGAAGATGGACATGGTATTCTTATCGTCCAGCGGAATGGTCTTGGCATCCACGCCGGTCATATCCTCCATCATGCGGATCATGGTGGGGTCGTCGTGGCCCAGCATATCCAGCTTCAGCAGGTTTTCCTCCATGCAGTGGTATTCAAAATGGGTGGTGATCTGGTCGGCGTTGGGATCGTCCGCCGGGTGCTGCACCGGGCAGAAATCCCAGATCTCATTTTCCTGGGGGATCACCACCAGGCCGCCGGGGTGCTGGCCGGTGGTGCGCTTCACGCCCACACAGCCCGCCGCAAGGCGGTTTTCCTCTGCCCTGCTGGCCGTGAGGCCCCGCTCGGCCAGGTACTTTTTCACATAGCCGAAAGCCGTCTTTTCTGCCACGGTTCCAATGGTTCCCGCCCGGAAAACATGGGATTTCCCAAACATTTCCACGCAGTAGGCATGGGCCTTGGACTGGTATTCGCCGGAGAAATTCAGGTCGATATCCGGCACCTTATCGCCGCCGAAGCCCAGGAAGGTTTCAAAGGGAATGTTGAAGCCGTCCTTTTCAAAGGTCGTGCCGCACTTGGGGCACACCGCATCCGGCAGGTCGGCGCCGCAGCCGTAGCCCGCCGGCACATCAAAGGTGGAATACTTGCATTCCGGGTTGGGGCAGCGATAGTGGGGCGGGAAGGAATTGACCTCGGTGATGCCGGACATATAGGCCACAATGGAGGAACCCACAGAGCCGCGGGAGCCTACCAGGTAGCCATGCTCCAGGGAATTTTGCACCAGCTTCTGGGCGGACATATAAATCACATCGTAGTGACAGGAGATGATATCGTGCAGCTCGGTTTCCACACGCTTGGACATCAGCTCCGGCGGATGATCTCCGTACAGGCGGCGGAACTTGGTGTAAACCAGGTTTGTCAGATCCTCCACGGAGTTTTCGATCTTCGGGGCAAACAGATTGTGGGGCACCGGGCGGAGGCTTTCGCACATATCGGCAATTTTATTGGGGTTTTCCACCACCGCCTCATAGGCCTTTTCTTCGCCCAGGTAGGCAAATTCCCGGAGCATATCGTCCGTGGTGCGGAAATACAGAGGGTTGTCCCGGTCGCAGTCCTTGAAGCCCTTGGTCGCCAGCAGAATATGGCGGAAGATCTCGTCCTCCGGGTTCAGAAAATGCACATCTCCCGTGGCAACAACGGGCTTGTCCAATTCCTCCGCCAGCCAGACGATTTTACGGTTGAAATTCCGCAGATCCTCCTCGCTTTTGGCAATGGGCGCCTCGCCCTCCTTTTCCGGCAGCAGCATAAAGCGGTTGTTCGCCAGGGGCTGGATCTCCAGATAGTCATAGAAGGAGGCCAGGCGCTTCAGTTCTTCATCGCTCTTGCCCTCGATCACCGCCTGGAACAGCTCGCCGGCCTCGCAGGCAGAGCCGATGATCAGCCCCTCCCGCAGCTCCATCAGTTCGGACTTGGGAATGCGGGGTACCCGCTTGAAGTATTTCAAATTGGAGTCGGAGATCAGATGGTAGAGGTTGCGCAGGCCCACCTGGTTCTTGGCAAGAATGATGATGTGCCTTGTCCGGCGGTCGAACACCCGGCTCCCGGAGCGGCGCTTCAGCATGGCCCCATTGACCTGCTGGAGGCGGTGAATGTCCATCTCCTCCAGCTTATGGCTGAAGCGGTCGAAGATCAGGCCGCAGGTCACGGCATCGTCCGCCGCCCGGTGGTGGTTAAATTCCGGCAGGCTCAGGGCGTTGGCCACCATGTCCAGCTTGTGCCGGTTCATCTGGGGCAGCATATTCTGGGCCAGCACCAGGGTGTCCAGGCTGGTCAGCTCGTAGGGCAGCCCCTGCCGGTCGCAGGCCTTGCGGATAAAGCCGGTATCAAAATCCGCATTGTGGGCCACCACCACCCGCCCGGCCACAAAGTCCAGGAATTTGGGCAGAACCTCCTCAATGTCAGGAGCGCCGAGGAGCATCTCATCGGTGATCCCCGTCAGCTCCACAATTTCCTTGCTCAGCCGGCGCTTTGGATCCACAAAGGTCTGGAAGCGATCCAGCTCCTTGCCGTTTTGCATCACCACGGCGCCGATCTCAATGATGGTGTCGTTCGTGGAGGACAGGCCGGTGGTTTCCAGGTCAAAGGCCACATATTCCCCGTCAAAGCTCATGTCCTGGGAGCCATGCACCACAATGCGGTCGTCCACATCGTTGACATAGTAGCCCTCCACGCCGTAGATGATCTTGATGGGCGTATCGGTGCCGGCCACCTTGGACTTCGCCGCCGCTTTCATGGCATCGGGGAAGGAGTGGGCCACGCCGTGGTCGGTGATGGCGATCGCCCGGTGTCCCCAGGCCGCCGCCTGCTGCACCGCCTGGGCGGTGTCCGTCAGGGCGTCCATGTTGCTCATATTGGTGTGCAGATGCAGCTCCACCCGCTTGTCCCCCCGGGCCAGATCCTGCCGCTGGGGCAGGCTACCGGGCATGATGGCATAGGGGCGGAGAATGGTATCGTTGTCAAATTTATTCAAATCCATTTTGCCCTGCACCTTGATCACAGAGCCGACCTGGATCTTGTCCAGAATGGGCTTGGCTTCGTTGGCCTCCATAAAGCGGTTCACCCGAATTGCCCCGGTGTGATCGGTCATATCAAAGTTGATGATCCAGGCATTCCGCTTCTTCAGCTCCCGGTGATCCACGGAAAAGACCTTGCCCTCCACCGTTACATTGCCCATATCCAGGCTGACCTGGGACATAGGGGTGGCCGGTGTGCGGAAGCTCTTGCCATAGATGGCCTCGCCGGGCGGGGCATTGTAGGTCGGCTTGGGGGCAGGCCCCGGTGCGGCAGGCAGCTCCCGCATGGCGGCGGAGCGCATCTGCTCCATAGCATCCAGCAGAGCCTGCCCCTCCAGGGCGTTGCCCGCTTCGATCTCGATCTCCACCGGCACGGCAAACTGCTGCTGCAAATGCCGGGAAACCGCCGGAACACATTCCAAAAGCTGGGCCTTGCCGTTGCCCTTCAGGCTGATGTGCAGGGTACTGCCCGCCCACTGCCAGCGTGCGCCGGCAAGGCTGCCCCTGGCCATGGAGTTCTGCTCCACAAACAGAGCTTGCAGCTCCTCCGGCTCCATTTTGGAAAGCTGCTCCGCCGGGTGGGTGGTGTGCAGCTCCACACGGGCCAGGCCGTAGATCTGCTCCAAGTCCCGGCGAATGATCTCCAAATGCCGCATGGGAATATAGTCTGGGGCATGGACCACCATGGAAATGCTGCGGGCCTCCGGGTCTAAGTCCGCAGCAGCAATGGCCGCCTGGGACAGCGCATTTTTCAGCGCTTCAGGCGGCTCATAGTCGGAAAACATATCAAAAAACAGAATTTGGTTCTGCATTTTGCACCTCAAAGTCTGGCAATTCGTTCCAGCAGGGCATCCAGGAGCCGGTCGTAGGGCTGCTTGTCCACCTGCTGGCCTTTTTCAAAAATCAAGCCCCAGCCGTCGCCGCCGGCAATGCCGATGTCGGCCTCCCGGGCCTCCCCCGGCCCGTTGACCACGCAGCCCATGACCGCCACGGTGATGGGCTTGGTGCAGCTGCTCAGCGCCTCGTCCACCTGGTTGACCAGGCGGATCAGGTCGATCCGGGTGCGGCCGCAGGTGGGGCAGGAAATGATGTTCACACCCTCCTTGCGCAATCCGGCGGCCTTCAGAATATCCTTGGCGGCATAGACCTCCTGCACGGGATCGTCCGTCAGGCTGACCCGAAGGGTATCGCCGATACCGTCCAGCAGCAGAGCGCCGATGCCCATGGCGGATTTAATAAGGCCCATGCGCACCGGGCCGGTTTCCGTCACGCCGATGTGCAGGGGATAGTCGCATTTGCTGCGGAACAGCCGGGCGGCCGCCACCATGGTGGGCACACTGGAGGATTTCATGGACACGCAGGTGTCGTAAAAGCCGAATTTTTCCAGCAGCTCCAGATGCTCAAAGGCGCTTTCCACCAGAGCCTCCGCCGTGGGGTGGCCGTACTTTTCCAGCAGCCGCCGCTCCAGGCTGCCGCCGTTCACGCCAATGCGGATGGGAATGCCCCGATCCTTGCACACCTCCACCACGGCCCGCACCCGGTCGTCGCCGCCGATGTTGCCGGGATTGATGCGGATCTTGGCCGCACCGCCCTCGGCCGCCGCAATGGCCAGCTTATAGTCGAAATGAATGTCCGCCACCAGGGGCAGCACGCTCTCCTTGCAAATCTGGGCAAAGCCTCTGGCCGCCTCCATATTCTGCACGGACAGCCGGGCGATCTGGCAGCCGGCGGTTTTCAGAGCCTGGATCTGCTCCAGGGAGCCGGCCACATCGGTGGTCTTGGTGTTCAGCATGGACTGGATCACCACAGGCGCACCGCCGCCGATGACCACATCACCTACTCGAATTTGTCTGGTCACCATGCTCATCTCCTTACAATGGTAAAAATATCCTTGAACATCAGCACCGCCATCAATGCCAGCAGAGCGATCATGCCGGCGGCATGGATATATCCCTCATACTTCGGATTGATCTTCTTGTGGGTGACCGCCTCAATGCCCGTGGTGAGCAGCAGCGCCACCACCCGGCCGCCGTCCAGCGCCGGAATGGGCAGCATATTCATCACCGCCAGGTTCACCGCAATGAAGCCGCCGAAATACAGCATATTCAGCAGGGCATCCACCCAGGTGTCGGACTGCTGGGCCACATCGTTCATCTGATCCACAATGCCCACCGGGCCGGACATATCCGAAATGCTGGCCTGGCCGGTAAACAGCATTTGCAGGCTCAGCCGCACGGTGCGCACGCAGTTGATGGTGCTGTTCCAGCTATAAGCCAGCCTGCTGCCAAAGGTGGCTTCCTCGATGGAAAACGAGAAGCCATAGCGCTGGGAGGTGGTGCCGTCCTCATTGGGGAACTCATGCTTGAGCATCTGGAAATTCTTCAGCTCCACCTTTTGCCCCTGGCGCTCCACCACCAGATCGTGGGTATCTCCGGGATTGAGGGAGAGGATCATGCTGAAATCCGACTGGACATAAATTTTCTCACCGTCCAGCTCCACAATGCGGTCCCCCACCTGCAAGCCGTCCGGGCCATTCAGGGTGCAGCCCTGCTCAAAGCCGGAGATCACCGGGGTGATAAAGGCCTGAGAAGGCAGGAAAACCACGATCATAATGAGCAGGCCCGCCAAAAAGTTCATGGCCGAGCCAGCCGCCAGAATGATCAGCCGCTTCCACCAGGCCGCCTTTTGGAAAGAACGGGGGCTGTCGGTGTCCTCGTCCTCGCCCTCCATGGCGCAGTAGCCGCCGATGGGAATGCAGCGGACGGCGTACAGGGTCTCCCCTTTCTGCTTCTTGAAAATGGCCGGGCCCATAAAAATGGAAAACTCGTTGACCTTCACGCCGGAGGCCTTGGCCGCCAGGAAATGGCCCAGCTCATGGACGACAATCAGAACGCTAAACAGCAAAATCGCAAATACAATGGTCATAAAACGCTCCATTCTGCCGTTTCGACACGGTGAAACGGCACAAAATCATACGGCCCGGCCCGTTTTTTCCATCACATATTGGCGGGCCAGCCGATCCGACTCCAAAATGTCCTCCAAACCGGGGGACTTGATAAAGGGCACCTGCTCCACAGCGCCCCGAACAAACTCATAGATCTCATAAAAGCCGATCTGATCCTTCAGGAACAGGGCAACCGCCGCCTCGTTGGCGCCGTTCATCACGGCGCAGGCATTGCCGCCCCTTTGGGCGCAGTCCCTGGCCAAAGCCAGGCATGGAAAAGCCTCGGTGTCCGGCTTCTGGAAGCTCAGCGGCGGCATTTCTGTGAGGTTCAGGCGCTCCACCGGGCATTCGCAGCGCCGGGGATAGGTCAGAGCCAGCTGAATGGGCAGGCGCATATCCGGCACGCCCAGCTGGGCCATCACGGCTCCGTCTTGCAGCTCCACCAGACTGTGGACAATGCTCTGGCGGTGGATCACCACATCCACCTGCTCTAAGGGCAGGTCATACAGGCGCATGGCTTCAATGACCTCCAGGCCCTTGTTCATCAGGGTGGCGCAGTCCACGGTGATCTTCTCCCCCATTTTCCAGTTGGGGTGCTTCAGAGCATCGGCCTTGGTCACATTTTGAAGCTGCTCCCGGTCCATGCCGAAAAAAGGGCCGCCGGAGCAGGTCAAAATCAGCCGCCGAATTTCCCTATGATCCCCCACGCCCATGAGGCACTGGAAAATAGCGGAATGCTCCGAGTCCACCGGGACGATCTGGGCATGGCAGCGCCGGGCCTCGGCCATCACCAGCTCCCCGGCGCAGACCAGGGTTTCCTTGTTGGCAAGGCCAATGCGCTTGCCCGCGCGGATGGCGGCCAGTGTGGGCTTCAGGCCCAGCATCCCCACCACGGCAGTGATCACGCAGTCCACCTGGGGCAGCGTGGCAGCTTCCAAAAGCCCCTCTTCTCCCCAGGAAATACGCACAGGCAGGCCGTCCAGCTCCCTTTCCAACTCCCGGGCCGCCTCCTGCGTGGCCATGACAGCCAGCTCCGGGCGGAAGGTGCGGCACTGCTGGGCCATGCGCCGGACATTGCTTCCGGCGGTGAGGGCCGCCACCTGAATGGGCATTCGGCTGATCACATCCAGGCTTTGCCGGCCGATGGAGCCGGTAGAGCCTAATACACATACATTTTGCACCATTTGGATACTTCCTTAAACAAAAGCGACCACAGGCAGGAGGGCCAGCAGGATTTCCACCATCACCACAGTCACCGTCATGGAGTCAAAGCGATCCAGCACGCCGCCGTGGCCGGGAATGAGATTGCCATAGTCCTTGATCCCGGTCTGCCGCTTGATCAGGGAAAAGCTCAGGTCGCCAAACACGCCGCCCAGTGCGCCCACCAATCCATAGATCAGCGCATAGATGAGATTGACCTGGAACTCGAAAGCAAAGCGCATCAGCAGGCCATACAGCAGCATACCCACCACGGCGCAGACAATGCCGCCCACCAGACCCTCTACGGTCTTATTGGGGCTGATCACCGGGGAGAGCTTGTGCCGCCCAAAGGCCTTGCCCACAAAGTAAGCCCCGCTGTCGGAGGTAAAGGCAATGACAAAGGGAATGGCCACCAGATACCGGCCGCCGTTCATCACCATGATCCGCACCACGCCGGAGAGCATAAAGGGAACCAGCAGGCCGGCGACAAAGCACACGGAAATCCGCTCAAAGCGCAGCTTCACATGGGAGTGCATCATCTCCCCGAACAAAAGGCCGAAATACACCAGAAATCCCAGTTCCAGCCACACCAGATCCATGCTGTAGTGGCACCACAGGGGCACCAAAAAGGCTGCGATCATGGAATAGGCACACAGCCGCACATGGCGCACCAGCCCGGTGGCATACAGCAGCTCCCAGGCCTCCAGTGCGCACAAAAATGCAAAAAGCCAGGCTGTCACGGCCTTTGGCGCCAATAATAATATAATGAGCAGCACCGGCAGAAGCACGGTAGCCGCAATCACCCTCGTTTTCATGGTTTATGTTCCTCCAAAGCGCCGATTGCGCTTCTGATATTCCGCAATGGCCGCATCCAGATCCTGGGGGCCAAAGTCCGGCCACAGTACATTCATATACACAAATTCGGAATACACGGTCTGCCAGGGCAGGAAATTACTGAGCCGCTGCTCCCCTGACGGGCGGATCACCAGCTCCGGGTCCGGCACGCCGGCAGAGTCCAGGTAGCTGCTGAAGCGCTCCTCGGTCAGCTCCTCCGGGCGGCATTTCCCCGCCACCGCATCGGCGGCAAAGGCCCGCACGGCCCGGATAATCTCGTCCCGGCCGCCGTAGTTCAGGCAGAAATTCACCTGAACCTCATGGTAGGCCGCCGAGCGCTCCTGGGCTTGGGCGCAGAGCTGTTGCAGCTCCGGGCTGAGGCGGCTCAGGTCTCCGAAAAAGCGGAAGCAGACATGGTTTTTCTCCATGTCCCGCAGGGCTTCCTTCAAATAGATTTTCAGCAGCTTCATAATGCCGCCGATCTCCTCTTGGGAGCGCCGCCAATTCTCTGTGGAAAAGGCATAAACTGTCAGGTATTCCACCCCCAGGGTGCGGCAATAGTTGGCGATCCGGCGGAATGCCTCGGCGCCTGCGGAATGTCCCGCTGTGCGGGGCAGGCCACGCTGGGCGGCCCAGCGCCCGTTGCCGTCCATAATAATGGCAATATGCCTGGGAACGGACTTGGCTATTGGATTTGTATTCGACATGATTTCCCCTATGCTGTTACGGTTTATGGGGGCGGAGCCGCCCCCATGATCCTGCGGCTCAGATGGCCATCAGTTCTTTTTCCTTGGCGGCCAGAGCGGCATCCACCTTTTTGATATACCGATCCAGCAGATCCTGGAGATCCTTTTCCGCCTTTTTCTGGTCGTCCTCGGTGATCTCGGACTTCTTCTTCAGGTTCTTCACATAGTCCATGCCGTCCCGCCGGATGTTGCGCATGGCGACCTTGGACTCCTCTGCGTACTTCTTGACCTGCTTGGTCAGCTCCTTACGCCGCTCCTCCGTGAGCTGGGGGAACACCAGGCGGATCACCCGGCCGTCATTCTGGGGGTTGATGCCCAGGTCGGAGATCTGGATGGCCTTCTGGATATCCTTCAGCAGCTTGCCGTCCCAGGGCTGGATCACCAAGGTGCGGGCATCGGGAGAAGAAATGGTAGCCACGCCGTTCAGGGGCGTTTCGCTTCCATAGTATTCCACCGTGATCCGATCCAGAACCTTTGCGTTGGCCCGGCCTGCCCGGACTGCTCCAAAATTATCCGCCAGCACATCCAGGGTCTTGTCCATTTTTCGCTCAAATTCCGCAAAATTAACACTCATTTTTTAGTCCTCCTTCACGATTGTTCCGATTTTTTCTCCGCAAACCACACGGAGGATATTCATGGGATCCTTCAGGGCAAAGCACACCAGGGTCATGTGGTTGTCCATCGCCAGGGTCATGGCGGTGGAGTCGGTCGCTTTCAGATGATGGGCCAGAGCCTCATCATAGCTTAATGTATCATACTTCACGGCCGTGGGATCCAGATTGGGATCGGCAGAATACACCCCGTCCACATTTTTGGCAAGCAGGACTGCATCGGCCTCGATCTCCGCACCCCGCAAAACGGCGCCGGTGTCGGTGGTGAAATAGGGATTGCCGGTACCGCCGGCCAAAATCACCACTTTCCCCTCCTGCAGATAGCGCACCGCCCGGTCGTGGGTGAAGTATTCGGCAAACTTATTCATCTCTACCGCCGTTAGAACACGGGCATCCAGCCCATGCTTTTCAAGAGCATCGGCCATGGCGATGGAATTCATCACCGTGCCCAGCATTCCCATGGCATCGGCGTGGGAGCGCTGCATTTTGTCCGCCCCGTCCTTCACGCCCCGCCAGAAATTGCCTGCGCCGATGACGATCGCCACCTGCACACCCAGATCACAGCACTGGCGGATAACCTGGCACACGGAATGGATCACGGAAAAGTCCAGGCCCCGGTGCGCATCACCGGCCAGAGCCTCCCCGCTGAGTTTCAAAAGGATACGCTTGTATTGCACATTGGACAACGGAAAACAACCCCTTCCATAATTTCTCTCCCTTATTTTATAATAGATCTGCGAAAATGACAACTACAATTTTCGATTTTCGCAAATTTTTCTCGAAATATTCACATTTAAGCTCCCCTGCCCGGCCCGCTGCACAAAGAAATTTTGCCCCCAAGGCCGGAAGATGAAGCATTTCCTGTTGCAAAAATTTCCATGATGGGTTATAATATCAGCAAATGATTTTTTACAAAGAGAGGTATGAGAAGATGGCTGAAATCACCGAAAGCAAAAATTTCATCCACACTTTTATCGACGAGGACATCGCTCCCGGCGGCCGCTGCGCCGGGAAGACCGTACACACCCGTTTCCCGCCGGAGCCCAACGGCTACCTGCATATCGGCCACTGCAAGGCCCTGATCATCGACTTCGGCACCGCTGAAAAATACGGCGGCCTTTGCAACCTGCGCATGGACGATACCAACCCCACCAAGGAAGATGTGGAATTTGTGGAGGCCATTCAGGAGGATATCCACTGGCTGGGCTTCGACTGGGGCGACCGCTTTTTCTACGGCTCCGACTATTTCGAGCAGACCTACGAA
>CAYLHM010000021.1:0-12206 GCA_964383485.1 uncultured Oscillospiraceae bacterium | reverse complement strand
GTCTTATAGTAGTAAATACCCTTGTCGGCATTGCAGCAGGAGGTGTAAATGGAAATTTCATATTTCCCGCCGCCCAAATGGCAGCAGCCTCTCTGCTGGTCCACGGAGCCCAATATGTGGAAAAACTGGCTCACGCTGGAGCATTCGTCATCCTCGGACCGGGCATTCATTTTTGTAAAAGCAACCCGCACAAATCTGGACATGGATGACAGATCTCCGGGAAGCCCGATCGCACCCATTCCTCTGCTGTACACGCTCAAATCGAGCTGCCCCGAAAAGCGGTTTTCGGGGGTATCAACGGACAGGCCCATATAATTATTCAAGTTGAACATTTGAATTGGAAAGGGCGGATTGTTTGCGAGGACCCCTACGGGATTATCATAGACAAAAATGCCGTCCTTTACGCTTTCTACGGTGATGGAGCCGCTTTTATCCGAAATGATCCAGTGAAGCTCCGCCAGGGGAAGGCTGGGGCTGAAGGGCTCGGCCCAGAGGTTGATCCGGGCAAGCAGTGCCCTGGCTTCGTTCACGGTCGCACACTGCCCCAGGATCCAGGGGATCAATTCCCATTGGGCAATGTTGTCCTTCCCCTCCTCTTTTTCGCGGTAATATGCGTTTCCCACGAAATTCAGCCCGGCAATACACAGACCCTTTTCGTTTACGGCATCGTAATACAGCGGATAATCCTCTGTAACATGCGCCATCCCCACAAAGGCGAAATGATGCTCCATGGCGCCCATGCTGCGGAACGCCAGCTTTCGGTTTCTCGGGGTGACGGTGACCGTCTCGCCGTAGGAAAATTCGTAATCCAGCGACCGTCCAAAATAGAAATCTCTTGTTTTATAAGTTGCTGCTGTACACATCGTGTTCTCTCCTTCACTGCGTTACGAAATAGGATACCGCAAATCTCTTTTGTTTATTCCCTGCAGGCCCAACACGCATCTGGGGGAGCCTTGCATCAATCCCGCAGCAGGGCCCGCCACTCCGATCTCAGGGCTTCCTTAATTCTTCTTTTTCTTCTTGCTCACGATCACTGCTGCGGTGATGCCGCCGATGGCTGCCACGGCAGCAGCCGCAATTCCGGCGATGGCGCCGCCGGACAGGCCGGTTTTCTCCTCTTCCGGAACGGCAGTATCCTCCTGCACCAGCACCAGTGCGGAAATGGGGGCCACGGTGGCAGTACCCTGAACGCTTCTCAGCGCCTGGGTGCCGGCCTTGTCGCCGTCCACATACACATTCCAGTTGCCCTCCGGCAGGGTGACGGTGGTCTCGGCATTGTTGGCGTTGAACACCACATAGATGGCCTGGGCCGTCTCGCCGTTCACGCCGCCCTGGAGGTGGAAGGCCACCACATTGCTGTCCAGCCCGCTGGTAACGGGGGACACGGCTGCACTGATCTCCTCACGGGTGGTCAGCCGCAGAACCGGGTGGGCCTTGCGGAAGGCGATGAGCCCCTTATAATACTCGAACACCTGCTGATAGGCTTCCTCGTTCAGGGTGTCCCACTTCAGGGAGTTCACCGAGTCAGACAAATTGTAGCTGTTGTCGCTGAAGCCCGTGCCGTTGGGCTTGCTGCAGAGCATTTCCTCGCCGGCCAGCATAAACGGCACGCCCTGTGCGGTGAGATAGATGGCTGCCGCCAGGTTGTTCATGCGGATCTGATCGGCCAGACTTGCGCCGGAGGTGGACAGCACGATCCGGTCGAACAGGGTGTTGTTGTCGTGGCAGGAGGCATACTGAATGACCTGGCAGGGGTTCTGGGTCCAGCTGAGGCTTGCAATATAGTTCTGCCGCAGGGTCTGCTCCTGGCCGGTCTTGCCGGATACGAAGCCAACACCCTGGTCAAACACGCTGCCCTTCAGCAGATCCCGCATATTGTCGCTGAAGAATGCAAATTCGGGAACCGCCGTGGAATTGGTCTGGGTCGTCAGGGTCACGCCGGTCTTGGTGACGGCGGTGGTCATGGTCCAGCCCTCGCCATAGAAGATCACATCGGGATGGGTCTTGTGAACCTCCTCGATGATGGCGTTGATGGTGTCGGTGTCGATCAGGCCCACCAGGTCAAAGCGGAAGCCGTCGATGTGGTACTCATCGGCCCAGTATTTCACGGAATCCACAATATATTTGCTCACCATGGAACGCTCGGAGGCGGTGTCGTTGCCGCAGCCGGAGCCATTGGAATTGGGCCGGGAGAAATAGCCCGGAACCACCTGATTGAAGCAGAAGCTGTCGGAGCTGTAGACATGGTTGTACACCACATCCATCACCACGCTGATGCCGTTGTCATGGAGGCCCTTGACCATCTGCTTGAACTCGCTGACACGGACTTCGCCGTTGTAGGGGTCGGTGGAATAGGAGCCTTCGGGCACATTGTAGTTCACGGGATCATAGCCCCAGTTGAACTGAGCGGTGTCCAGCTTGCTCTCGTCCACGGAGCCGTAGTCAAACACCGGCAGCAGGTGCAGGTGGGTAATGCCCAGTTCCTTGATATGATCCAGCCCGGTGGAAATCCCCTCGGAATTGGTGGTGCCGGTTTCGATCAGACCCAGGTACTTGCCGACATTTTCAATGCCGGAGCTTGCATCGCTGGACAGGTCCCGGATGTGCAGCTCATAGATGACCGCATCGGTGATGTTGTTGCCGGCGTGGGGATCCGTGTCGCTGTCCCAGCCCTCCGGGTCGGTGGAATCCAGATCCAGGATCATGGCACGCTTGCCGTTGACGCCGGTGGTGCGGGCGTAGGGATCGCAGGCCTCGTTGGTGCCGTCTTCCAGCTCCACCAGATAGGTATAGTAGGTGCCGTTGCGGTCGCCGGACAGCTCGGCAACCCAGGTGCCGTTCACATCCGGGGTCATTTCCACCTGCTGGACAGGGGCTGCCTCGGCGGCGGGGTCGCCGTTGGTGTACAGATTGACGGTGACACTCAGAGCCGTTGGCGCCCAGACCCGCAGGGTGGTCTTTTCCTTGGTATAGGTCATGCCCAGGTCGTCGCCGGTGTAGGTGAACTGTTCTTCAAATTCCGCCGTGTTAAAGTATTCGGGCATTGTAATGTCGTACTCCTTGCCTTCAAAAATGATCTGATACTTCTTCGACAGATCCAGCTTTTCGCCGAGCGTAAGCTGGTAGGTATTGGCCGTTGCCTGCACCTCTGTCACAGCCACAGTACCGGCGCTGCCCTTTACCTGGAAGGTGTCGGCCCCGGTCTCGCCGGTGAGGGCGTTGGCCAGGCGCACGGTCACGGTCTGCTTGCCGTCGTAAGTAGCGGAGGTGACCATATTGCCGATCTTTACATCGTCACCCAGCTGGATCTCAGCGCCCGGGACCCCGGATTCCACATAAGCGTGGATGGTGCCGCACTGAACACCGGTGACATCGATGAACTGATCCTCGTTCACATCCTTCTGGGTCCAGTTGTCGCCGCCGTAGCGGACAATATAGCCCACCTGGGTGGCGGAGCCGGCCTGAAAGGTGAAGGTGGCCACCATCTCGCCGTTTTCATCGGCAAAGGAATAGGCTTTGCCCTCGCTGATCCAGAACCACACATCCCAGCCATCGTAGCTGCCGTCGCTGCGGTGGTAGTGGAGCTTGATGGTCACATCGTCCTCGGCGGCACGGGCAGCCGGCACGCCGATTCCGGCAAGCAGGCTCAGCGCCAGGGCAAAAGCCAGTGCCAGGGACAAAATCCGTTTTTTCATAGAATACCCTCCTTGCATTCTTCTTTATGCCTTTACATTATAACATTTGGAAATTCACTTGTAAAGCAGATTTGCGCAAGCGGTTGACCAAAAATGAACCGTCATTTTTGGCAGTTTTGCACAGAAAGGCTTCTGCTGCGGAAGATGGATTTCGGGCTTCCCGGGAAACGGGGCTTGCAAAAAAGCAGGTTTTCCTGTATAATTCAATATACTTGGATTTTTGAAAGAAGATATGCACCATGTCTAAAATTCTCTTTTTTGACCTGGACGGCACCCTGCTGACCACCGACAAGCAGATCTCCCCGGGCAACCGGGCCGCCCTGAACCGTATGCTGGCCCAGGGTCACCGGGCGGTGATCACCACCGGGCGCTATCTGCCCAGCGCATTGGAGCAGGCCCGCAGGCTGGGGCTGCACGGCCCCGGCTGTTACCTGATCGCCTACAACGGCGGCCTGGTGTATGATCTGGCGGCTGAAAAAACCCTGTTCCGGCAGACTCTGCCCATGGATGCGGCACTGGCGGCCATGGCGATCTGCAGGGAGCTGGGCATTCATGTACAAGCCTACGATCAGCGCCATGTGCTGGTCATTCCCCCCTATGACAAGGACACCCTGCACCGCTACTGCCGGATCATGCGCGCCGACTACCGGGTGGTTTCTGCCTTGACGGAGGAGCCATGCAAGCTGCTGGCCGCCTCCTATCACCGGCCTGACGAGCTGAAAAAGCTGGAGCAGGCGCTAAAATCCCGGCTGGACTCGGCAGCCGACTGCTTCTTCACCTGCCCCAACTATCTGGAGGTGGTGCCGAAGGGGATCAACAAGGGCAGCGCCGCAACCCGGCTTTGCAAAATGCTGGGCATTCCCCTTGCGGACAGTGTGGCCGTGGGCGATGCGGAAAATGACATTTCCATGATCCGCTCCGCCGGGGTGGGCGTGGCCATGGCAAACGGCAGCGACGAAGCCAAGGCCGCTGCGGACGATGTGACCACCCGGGACAACGACCACGACGGCGTGGCGGAAGTGATCGAAAAATGGATTTTGGGGGCCGGAATGCCCCCAAAGGTTTCATGATCGGTTCTTTTTGGCGGCCACGCTGGGGGAAATTGGCACTCGGTGACTGAGGAGGCATCACGGGCTCTGCAGGCCCTCTCTCCCCCACTCAGGCGCACTGGGCATTTCTATCCCGCAATCAAGTTGATTTCGTTTTGCTTCGCAGATCCCAAAGATGGAATCTTCGGCCGAACCCGTTCAGCCAGACAGCTTTTGCACAAATCCGGCCTTGTCCTCTGCCTTGAAAAAGGCGGAGCCGGACACCAGCACCTGGGCGCCGGCCTGGACACAGAGCGGTGCGGTCTGCCGGTCAATGCCGCCGTCCACTTCCAGCAGGCAGGCGGGCTGCACCTGATCCAGCCGACTGCGCAGCCAACGGAGCTTGGGCAGCATATCGGCCATAAAGCTCTGCCCGCCGAAGCCCGGCTCCACGGTCATCACCAAAATCAGGTCGCACTCCGTCAAAAACGGCTCCAGGGCCTGGGCGGGCGTCCCAGGCTTCACCGAAAGTCCCGCTTTCACCCCCATGGAGCGAATGGCCTGCAGAGCGGCATGAATATGCTCCGGGCTGTCTGCCTCCAGATGCACCGTCAGCCAGTCCGCCCCGGCCTGACAAAAGCGCCGGACATAGCGGCCGGGCCGGTCGATCATCAGATGCACATCCAGTGTCAGGTCTGTGGCTCGGCGCAGAGCCTGCACCACGGGAATACCGACGGTAATATTGGGCACGAACTGCCCGTCCATCACATCTACATGGGCCCAGGGCGCACCTGCGGCCCGAACGACCTCCAGCTCCCGCTGTAAATTCGCAAAATCCGCCGATAAGATCGACGGCGCAACAATGGCCATAAGCGCCCCTCCGATTTTTCTATATGATTTTGTATTATACCAAAAATCCCGGCCCTGCGCAAGCAAATTCCCCTTTTTTGTGGGAGCTTCACAAAGAGATACCCCCGGATTTGTTCAAAATGCCTGGCTGAGCAGCCAGGCATTTTTGTTTTTAGCTATTGCGCACCTGCATGAACAGGCTCTCCACATACCGGGTGATCTCGTCGGGCAGGCAGGAATAGCCGGTGCCCTTTTCCAGCACGGCGGTATCCGGGTAGATGACCTCGCTTTCAGCCAGGTAATCCTCCATATAGTCCCGTGCCTGGGAAATCGGGGAGGCATAGCACACATAGTCCATGTTGGCGCCGGAGATCTCCGGGTCGCACAGGAAGTTGATGAACAGCTCCGCCGCCTCCTTTTCCTGGCAGCAAGCGGGAATGCACATGGCATCGGTGAACAGGTTGTAGCCCTGATCCACCGGCAGGTAGAACGCCAGATCCGGGTTGGACTGCATCATCTGCACACAGTCGCCGGCATAGTAGGTGGCGATCCAGGCTTCTTCATTCTCCATGGTGCTGTAAATCTGATCCATCACATACTGCTGCACCAGGGGCTGCTGCTCCTTGAGCTTCTCGGCGCAGCGGTTCAGCTCGTCCAGATCCGTGGTGTTCACATCGTAGCCCAACAGATACTCCGCCACGCCAAAGGCATCTCTGGAATTGTCGATCATGAGGATTTTTCCGGCGTATTTGCTGTTCCACAGCAGCTCCCAGCCGGTGACATCCGCCGGATCCACATACTTGGTGTTGTACACGATGCCCAGGGTGCCCCAGGTGTAGGGCACAGAGTACCTGTTCTCCGGGTCGAAGTCCGGGTTTTGAAATGCCTCGTCCACATAGGCGAAGTTGGGAATGTTGTCAAAATCCAGCTCCAGCAGCATATCCTCCCGGATCATGCGGGCGATCATATAATCCGACGGAATGATCACATCCACCGTAATGCCGCCGTTGCTCAGCTTGGAGTACAGCGCCTCGTTGGACTCGTAGGTGGAGTAGTTGACCCGGATATTGGGATACTGCTCCTCAAATGCGGCGATAATATCCAGGGTGTCGTCGCTGCCGTCGGCAATGTTCATGCCCCAGTTATACACATTCAGGGTGATCTTTTCCGAACGGCCGCGGACGATGAGGAAGCCGCCCCCCACCGCCAGCGCCACCACAGCTGCGGCAGCGATGCACCGCCGGGCGATCCGCCAGGCCCTGGAGGGTGTGCGCCGGGCCTTATGGCTGTGCTCGGAGCGGAGCTGCATCAAATTCATGGCCGCCATCAGCACGAAAATCAGCAGGAACAGCAGGGTGAACATGGCGTAGACCTTGGGGTCGATGGGCTTTTTCGTATAGGTATAGATCTCCACAGGCAGGGTGATGAAATCCGTGCCGGTGACAAAATAGCTGATCACAAAATCGTCCAGGCTCATGGTGAAGGCCATAATGGCCCCCGCCGCAATGCCGGGCAGAATTTCGTGGATGGTCACCTTGCAAAAGGCCTGAAACGGGGTGCAGCCCAAATCCATAGCCGCATCGGCCAGGGAGGTGTCCATCTGCTGGAGCTTGGGCATGACATTCAAAATGACATAGGGCAGATTGAAGGTAATGTGGGCGATGAGCAGCGTCCAGAAGTTCAGGCTGTCCCGCTGGCCCAGCATTTTCGTGCCCACAAAGATGAACAGCAGGGACAGGCTCACGCCGGTGACAATATCCGGGTTGGTCATGGGAATATTGGTCAGGCTCAGCACGGTTTTCCGCAGTCTGGGCTTCAGGCCGTGAATGCCCACTGCCGCCACCGTGCCAAACGCCGTGGCAATGCCGCTGGACAGCACCGCCACCAGCAGAGAATTGCCCAGCAGCCGCAGCAGGCTGTCGTCCTGCAAAAGCCGCAGGTACTGCCGGAAGGTGAAGCCCTCGAAATGGGTGATGTTTCTGCCCGTATTAAAGGACGCCACCACCAGCACCAGCATGGGCAGGTACAAAAACAGGAAGATGAGAACGGTAAAAATGCGGTTGGCACGCTTCATACCACCACGCCCCCTTCCTCATCGCCGCCGAAGCGGTTCATGATCCCCACGCACACGAACACCAGCGCCATCAGCAGCAGGCTCATGGCGGCGCCCAGGTTGCGGTTGGCGCCCTGATTGAACAGCCGCTCGATCACATCGCCGATGAGAATGGTATCCGTTCCGCCCAGCTTTTGGGAGATGTAAAAGGTGGACACCGCCGGGACAAACACCATGGTCACGCCGGAAATCACCCCCGGCATGGACAGGGGCAGCACCACCCGCAGGAAGGTCTGCGCCGGGCGGCAGCCCAGATCCTCGGCAGCCTCGATGAGCCGGCCGTCGATCTTCACCAGCACGGCATACAGAGGCAGGATCATATAGGGCAGATAGTTATACACCATGCCCAGGATCACAGCGCCGGGGGTGCGGATCAGCTGCAGCCTCGCCAGGCCCAGGCTCGCCAGAATGGAATTGATGATGCCCGTATCCTGGAGCAGGCCCACCCAGGCCAGGGTGCGGAGCAAAAAGCTCATGCACATGGGCAGCATCACCAGCATATACAGGAACTTCTGAACCACAGGCTTGCGGTGGGCGATGAAATAGGCCACGGGATAGCCCAGAAGCAGGCAGATCAGGGCCGAGGCCAGGGCATAGCCCATGGACTGTCCCAGCACCGGCAGGTACATCCCCAGCTCCTTGATGTTGTTCAGGGAAAAGGCATGGGTATCCGGGTCGGTCAGGGCATAGTAGCCCACCACACCCAGGGGGATCAGGGTAAACACCACCATCCAGAGGATGTATGGCGCACTGAGCAGGAGCGCACTACGCTTCTTCATCTTCGGCATCCTCCGTCAGCTCGTCATATTCCGCAGAATAGGAGCTGTAGTCCCCAAAAAGACCCGAATATTCGCTCTTGTGCATGATGTGGATATCCTCCGGGTTCAGGCGAATGCCGATGGTTTCGCCCACGCCGTGGAAATCGGTGGTCTGGATCAGCCACTTGAAGCCCTTGAACTCCACGATGATATCATAGTTCAGGCCCTTAAAGGTGATGCCGGTGACAGTACCCACCAGATGCCCCGTTTCAGGGGACACGATGTCGATATCCTCCGGCCGGATCACCACATCCACCGGCTCGTTGGGCTGGAAGCCCTTGTCCACACAGTCGAATATCCGTCCGAAGAAGCGGACCTTGTAATCGGACAGCATCACGCCGTCCAGAATGTTGCTTTCGCCGATAAAATCCGCCACAAATGCGTTTTTCGGCTCATTATATATATCCTCAGGCCTGCCGATCTGCTGGATGCGGCCCTTGTCCATCACCACGACAGTGTCGGACATGGACAGCGCCTCCTCCTGGTCGTGGGTCACATAGATGAAGGTAATGCCGGTGGTCTGCTGAATGCGCTTCAGCTCGTTCTGCATATCCTTGCGCAGGCGCAGATCCAGGGCACCCAGGGGTTCGTCCAGCAGCAGCACCTTCGGCTCGTTGACCAAGGCCCTGGCGATGGCCACACGCTGCTGCTGGCCGCCGGAAAGGCTGTTGATGTTCCGGTTTTCATAGCCCTTCAGGCTGACGACCTCCAGCATATGCCGCACACGCCGGTCGATCTCGTCCTTGGGCCGCTTGGCCACCCGCAGGCCGAAGGCCACATTGTCGTACACATCCAGGTGCGGGAACAGGGCGTAGCGCTGAAACACCGTGTTGATCTGCCGCTCGTTGGGAGGCAGATCGTTGATCCGCCGGCCGTCAAAGGTGACGGTGCCGGAGGTGGGTGTCAGGAAGCCGCCGATGATCCGCAGAGTGGTGGTCTTGCCGCAGCCGGAGGGGCCGAGCAAGGTGAGAAATTCATGATCGTTGATGTAAAGATTGATGTTGTCGAGTATTCGCTCCCCGTCAAACTCCATGATAAGATCCTGGAGCCTAATGAGTTCCTTAGACATTATCCTCCCCCGTTTCTTTGTGATCTTCATATTTTTTTCAAAATACGACAGATATAATGATATCAGAAATTCCCCCCATGTCAATATATTTTTAAGCCTCCGTTAAAATATTTTTTAGACATTTTCCAATTTCTCGTTTAAGTTCCGAAAATCTGGCAATACTGAACTTCGGAGGTGCTAAAAATGAAAAACAAAAAGACCGGCTTCAGCTTTTCCGGTAAGGGCTACTACATAGCCCTGATCCTGTGTGCTGTTGCCATCGGGATTTCCGGCTATTTGTATTACCGAAATCTAAACCCCAAGCAGCCTGACCCCGTTCCGGTTGTGAACCCCACAAACCCCGACGATATTCAGGCGCTCTCCACCGACCCCACCCTGCCCAACGGCGGCAGTTCGGACCCCAAGCCCACCTCGCCGGCGAAAAAGCCCGGCAAGACGGGGATGCCCGTATCCGGCAGCACCGTGGCGGAATACTCCATGGACTGCCTGGCCTACAACCCCACCACCAGGGACTGGCGGGTGCATGACGGCGTGGACATTGCCGCCGAGGCAGGCACCACCGTCTGCGCCGCAGCCGACGGAACGGTGTTCAGTGTCTATGACGATGACACCATGGGTACTACCGTGATCATCAGCCACGACGGCGGCTATGTGACCCAGTATTCCAGCCTGGACAAGGAGCTGTCCGTGGCTCCCGGCGACCGGGTCAGCCTGGGCCAGGCCATCGGCAAGGTTGGCAGCACGGCGCTGCTGGAGTCGGCAATCGGAGATCATGTGCATTTCAGCGTACGCTGCAATGACCAGATCGTAGACCCCATGGACTTCCTGGGCGAAAGCTGAGGAGACCCTGATCTTTCTCATTTTCCTTTCCTCTTTGTTTTGCAAATGCCGCAGGCCCGTCCTGCGGCAGCTTTTTTATGATTAGGAAACGCCCCAAAGGGGGCTGGCGGGCAAAAATAAAACCGTGCCGGGGCATAGGCTCCGGCACGGTCAAAATATGGTTGTTTTATCAGTTCGCCACTTTGTGATGGCAGATCGGCGCATCGGGGCTCAGGGGCAGGAAGGTGTAACCGTTTTCCAGTCCCCATACAATGATCCGCTCCACGGCATCCACGGAAAAACCGTAGAGATCATGCTGAAGCACCACAGATGTGGATTTGCTGCCAATTCCCTGCACCACATTGTAAAAAACATCATCGGCCGTCGTTGCGCCGCCGCCGGCATCGCCGCTGGTCACATTCCAGTCAAAATACTGAAATCCCTGCTCCTCCACCTGCTGGGTCAGCCGGGTCATAATGCCCGGATTAAAGCTGCTGACCTGGTTGGAGCTGCCGCCGGGGAAGCGCATCAGCGTGGTCTTGACACCCGTTTTCTCCTCGATTATGCTCTGCATCTGCAAAAGGTCTGAAAAGAACGCTTCCTCGCTGGCGTAGATCTGCTGATAGTTATGGGTCAGGGAATGGATCCCCACAGCGTGGCCCTGCTCCACAATTTCCTTTGCCACATCAATATACCCGGTATTTACCAGGAAGAAAGTGGCCTTTACATCATACTTTTTCAAAACCTCCAGCAGCCGCCGGGTATGGACACTGGGGCCGTCGTCAAAGGTCAGGTAAATGACCTTCCCCTTGTTTGCCTCCGGGTTTGGCTCCGGCAGCTCCGGCTTCGGCGCCGAGCTTACGGTGACCTTCCGGGTGGCAGACACGGTGTTGCCGTAGCTGTCCGAAACGCTGTAGGTCAGGGTATATTCTCCGGGGGTGCCGGTATCCACCTGGCCGCTGACCGTCACATTTTCGGTGATGTCGCCGTCACAGTTGTCCTGCGCCGCATACCCCGGCTCCTGGAAGCTGCCGCCCTCCGTCAAGGTCATTTCCGAGCTGCCCAGCAGTGTCAGCTCCGGCGGCACTGGGTCGTTGTAAACAATGGTGCGCCGTACCTGCGCCGTGTTCCCGGCGGCATCGGACACGGTGTAGAGGATTTCCGTGTCGGTTTCGGTGCGTTCGACCCGGTCCGTGATGTCGCCGTCATAGCCGTCTACCGCCTGGAAGCCCTCCTCCTGATAGCTGTGCCCGGGGAGGGTATATCCCTCCGGGTCTGCCGTCAGGGTGATCACCGGCGGCTGGGTGTCTACAATATGTACGGTAACGGTCTGATCCTTCTCCACGCCGTGAAACTGCGCCCGGTAGGTAAGGGTATAGTCCCCCACCTTCGCCGTATCCACGGTGCCGTCCTGCTCCACAGGAACCTGCGTGCCTTTCCGGCAAAACAAGGTGCCGAAGCCGGTGGCAGAGGCCTCCGGGATGGTGTATGGAGAGCCGTATTCCAGTGTCACTTCGCTGCTGCCCTCCACGGCAATCGTCACATCGAACACATTCACGAGCCACATCACGCCTACCGCCGCCGCAACCAGGATCACCTGGCCCAGCAGGCAAAGCAGGACAATTTGCCATTTTTTCAGGCCTCTCTTTTTCTCCATATGCTTCTCTCCTCTGCTTCTGATAATGACATGATACCACAGCTCCGGCAAAAAGGCAAGAAAAATGTCGGATTTCCGGCAAAGCCTTTTCCCATGTCCTGCTGCGGGGTTCCCCTGCGCTGCTCAGACTGCTGAAAAAATATGTCATTCCGAGCGAG
>CAYLHM010000020.1:0-12227 GCA_964383485.1 uncultured Oscillospiraceae bacterium | reverse complement strand
AATTTGCTATACTATAAGAAACACCACCTAATGGGGAGGTTTTTCTTATGAAATCCATTCGGGATATTTACAAAATCGGCAAAGGCCCCTCCTCCTCCCACACCATGGGGCCGGAGCGGGCCGCCAAGCATTTCCGCCAGTGCTATCCCCAGGCCGACAGCTTCCGGGTGATTCTCTACGGCTCCCTGAGCAAAACCGGCGTGGGCCACGGCACCGACCGGGTCCTGCGGGAGGTACTGTCTCCCCTGCCCACCGAAATCGAATTTTCCGATGAAATTCTGCCTGATGCCCACCCCAACACCCTGGATCTGCTGGCCTATCGCCAGGGGGCGGAGATCGGGCGGCTGCGGGTGGAGTCCATCGGCGGCGGCGATATCCGCTACGCCGGGCAGGACGACACCGACTCCCCGGAGGTTTATTTTGAAAATTCCTTTGCGGAAATTGCGGATTTCTGCAAATGGCGGTATATCCACACCCTGTCGGACTATGTGGAGCTGAACGAGGGGCCGGAGATCTGGGATTTCCTGCTGGATGTCTGGCAGGCCATGAAGCAGTCCATCGATCAGGGCCTGTCGGCCACGGGCACCCTCCCCGGCGGACTGGGCGTGCAGCGAAAGGCCAAGCTGCTGTATGAGCAGGAGCTGACCACCGAGGTTCCCCAGGTGCGGGAATGCCGGCTGATCTGCGCCTACGCCTATGCCGTTTCGGAGCAGAACGCCGACAACGGCACCGTTGTCACCGCTCCCACCTGCGGGGCCTGCGGGGTTCTGCCCGCCGTTTTGAAATATTTTCAAGAAACCCGCCATGCCAGCGACCTGGACATCTGCCGGGGCCTGGCCACCGCCGGGATCATCGGCAATCTGACCAAGCACAACGCCTCTATCTCCGGGGCGGAGTGCGGCTGCCAGGCGGAGATCGGCACGGCCTGCTCCATGGCGGCTGCGGCCCTGTCCGAGCTGTACGGGCTGGATCTCAACCAGGTGGAATATGCCGCCGAAATGGCCATGGAGCACCACCTGGGCCTGACCTGCGACCCCATCTGCGGCCTGGTGCAGATCCCCTGCATCGAGCGCAACGCCGTGGCCGCCATGCGGGCCATGAACGCCTGCAACCTGAGCTACTTCCTCTGCGGCAGCCGGAACATCAGCTACGACATGGTGTGCCGGGCCATGAAAGAAACGGGCCTGAACCTGAGCCACCAGTACAAGGAGACCAGCGAGGGCGGCCTGGCCCGGCTCTATGCCCGGAACCGGCAGTCCGCATCGGCGAAGCCCCGGAAGAAAAACCCATAAGGGCCCCTATTCATCAAATCACATCGAGGTAAACATAGATGCTCGCAAACTATCACACCCACACCTGGCGCTGCAACCATGCCCAGGGCGAGGATGCCCAGTATCCCGAGGCGGCGGTGCAGGCCGGCTTGAAAATCATGGGCTTTTCCGACCATTCTCCCTACCTGTTTCCAGACGGGTACTATTCCAACTTCCGTATGCGCCCGGAGGAGCTGGACGGATATGTCCGTTCCGTGCTTTCCCTGCGAAAGACCTACGCCGGGCGGCTGGAGATCCCTCTGGGCCTGGAGCTGGAATACTATCCCAAATATTTCCCCGAAACCCTGTCCCTTCTGCGGGATTTTCCCGTGGACTATGTGCTGCTGGGGCAGCATTTCATCGGCAACGAGTGGGGCGATCCCTATTGTGCGCTGCTCACCGGGGAAAGCCGGGTACTGCGCCAGTATGTGGACCAGTGCATCGAGGCCATGAACACCGGAATTTTTACATACCTGGCCCACCCGGATCTGATCCACTTTCAGGGCGGCGATCGGCTTTACCGCCAGGAAATGGGGCGGCTGTGCCGGGAGGCAAAGAGCTGCGGGATCCCTCTGGAGCTGAATCTGCTGGGCCTTCGTTCCGGCCGCCACTACCCAACCCCCGCCTTTTGGGAGATCGCAGCGGAGGAGGGCTGTGATGCCATTTTGGGCCGGGATGCCCACGATCCCCAGATGCTTCTGGACACCGCCACGGAGCAGCGCGGACTGGAGCTGCTGAACAGCCTGAAAATCCATATTCTGGAAACCGTCCCCCTGCGGAGCATTTTCTGACGGCTTTTGCGTTCAAAACTCAGGAAGAATTGTTGAAACTTCCTGATTTCTATGATATAATAACTTGTTGTGCGTATTTCCTTTCCAAAGTCCGAAAACCACCGTACATAAAGGAGATTTGAAAACATGAAACTTGGAATTGTCGGCCTGCCCAATGTGGGCAAGTCTACTCTGTTCAATGCCATTACCAATGCCGGTGTCCCGGCGGACAACTATGCCTTTTGCACCATCGACCCCAATGTGGGCGTGGTAAGCGTGCCGGACGAGCGCCTGACCTGGCTCAGCGACTTCCACAAGCCCAAGAAAACCACCCCGGCGGTGATCGAATTTGTGGACATCGCCGGTCTGGTCAAGGGCGCCTCCAAGGGCGAGGGTCTGGGCAACAAGTTCCTCAGCAATATCCGCACCACCGATGCCATCGTCCATGTGGTGCGCTGCTTTGCCGACCCCAATGTGACCCATGTGGAGGGCAGCACCGACCCCCTGCGGGATATTGAGATCATCAACCTGGAGCTGGTGATGGCCGACATTGAAATGGTGGAGCGGCGCATCGACAAGTGCCAGAAGGCGGCCAAGGGCGGGGACAAGCGCTTTCTGCGGGAGGCTGAGGTTTTTGAAGCCCTGCTGGCCCACCTGAACCAGGGCAAGCTGGCCCGCACCTTTGAGGTCAGCGACGAGGATCTGGCCCTGATCGCCACCTCTGACCTGCTCACCCTGAAAAAGACCATTTATGTGGCCAACCTGGACGAGGACGAGGTGAACGCCTATGCCGGGAACCGGCATTATCAGGCGGTCAAGGCCCTTGCCGACAGCGAGGGCAGCCAGGTGATCCCCATTTGCGCCAAGCTGGAGGCGGATATCGCCGAGCTGGACGATCCCGAGGAGCGGGCCATGTTCATGGAGGAGCTGGGGGTGGCCGAATCCGGCCTGGACAAGCTGATCCGCAGCAGCTACGCCCTGCTGGGTCTGATTTCCTTCCTCACCGCCGGTTCCGACGAATGCCGGGCCTGGACGATCAAAAAGGGCACCAAGGCGCCCCAGGCCGCCGGAAAGATCCACTCTGATTTCGAGCGGGGCTTTATCCGGGCCGAGGTCATCGCCTTCGAGGATCTCCGGGCCTGCGGCTCCATGGCCGCCGCCAAGGCCAAGGGCCTGGTGCGCAGCGAGGGCAAGGAATATGTGATGAAAGACGGAGACATCGTCAACTTCCTGTTCAATGTGTAATATAGCATCAAAAGACCTGCCGCAACGCTCTGCGGCAGGTCTTTTCTTTTATGAGATACAGATCAAATATGTCTTGTTCCCTCGGTGATCAGCAGGCCGGGAACCAGCCACAGCAGCTCATACAGCAGCGCTCTTGTGGGGGTCAGCAGCCATTCGGCACCCAGGATTGCCAGCACCAGCATCATCACCATGGCCAGAATACCGGCGGTCATCTGCACCGCTGCACCGGCCGTACCGGCCTTATACAGCGCCCGTGCGCCGGTCACCGCATAGGCCGTGCCGGCCAGGCCCTCCCGGGTGGTCAGGGCAAGGGGCTGCAGCTCCTCCGGCCGCTCATTCTGCTCCAGCTCCCTGCGGAGCTTGTCATCGGCAAAAATCATGCGCCGGGTATTCACGCTGAATTTCCCCTGCAAGAAGCTCTCGGTTAACATAAAATCCTTAGCCTGCATCAGCGGGCTGAGATGGCGGTAGGCGCACAGGGTACTTAAGCCCATGGCCGTGGATTTGTTCTTGGCATAGGCCATCGCAAACACGCCGCACAGCTCCCCGTCCACGGCGGCGTACACCGCCTGATTGACCCGTGCGCCCTCCGGCATATCCACGCCCATGTCCTGCATGAAATTCAGGGTGCCTACCAGCACGGCCTCGCCGTCCACCTCCGCACCGATGCCGCCGGCATAGGGCCGGAAGCTCCGGGTCTCGTAGTGGCGGCCGCTGCGGCTGTCCAGAAGCTGGTCAAACAGCGGCACCAATCCGCCGCCGCCGGCATCTACCACCGCCGTGGTATAGGCCACCACCTGGTCCGGGTCCCGCTGGCCGTAGAATTTCAGGCCGTTCAGGCGCATGGAGCCCTGGGGGAACAGGTCACTGTCGTTCAGGGGGAACACCGACGGCTTGCTCATCTGCTTCACCCCCTGCCAGCCGCACAGAACGCTGCCCAGCTTGTGCAGCCGCCGCTCCAGAATGGCCATAGGCCGGGAAACCACGATGAAGGACGAGGCCGGCACCGCCAAAAGCAGGGTGACTGCAAAAATCTGCACGCCCATGGATGCACCGTGCAGCACACCGGCCACGATGCCGATGGCCAGGCTCACCAGCAGTGCCACCAGGGCATACACCGACAGCACCCGCTCCGGGCCGGAGCGCTGGGCATAGTTGTCCATAAAATCCTCCACCTGGCCCTCCTCCCGAACCAGAGCCGGGCGGCCGTCCATATAATCCGGCCAGGCAGCCAGCCGATCCAGGCGGATCGCCTTGCGCATGGTATCCATTTGCCCCATTTCCGCACTGCGCCGCTGGCATTCACTCCACAGGGACATGGTCATGTGCAGGCTGAAGGCCGCACAGCAGGGCACACGCTCCTGCCACAGGCACAAAACGCCGTCCACCAGGCAGGCCGCCAGGCTGAAGATCAGCAGAGAATTTAGCGAAAACCGCTTTTTCACCATATCCGAGGCCCCGCTCATCAGCTGATAGCTGCCCAGCATGGCCGACACCAGCAGGGACAGGAACTGCACGAAAACCACGAAGCGCAGGCGGCCGGCGGAAATCGTTCCGGCATCATACAGCACCGTGGTCAGCGCAGCCACCAGCGCCATCAGAAAATTGCAGAGTGCCGCCATCTGGGGCTTGCCCAGGCCCAGCTCCGACAGCTCATAGTACCGCTTCTCCGGCCCCTCAATCAGCTTGTGCTTCAGCTCCTGGAGCCGGGAGCGTGGGCGGAACACGATGGGCTCCGGCGGGACATAGTCTGCGATCGGCTCCTCATACTCCGGCTCCCAGCCCTTGGCGAAGGGGACCTGCTCCTCCTGCTCCTGCCGGGGCTCCTCCCGGGCAGGTGCCTGCTCCTGGGTGTGCAGCACCTGGGACAGATCGCTCAGGCGCACCGTGTCCTGGGTAAACCGGGGCTGCTCCGCCGGGGGCGCCGGCTCCTCCGGGGTCTGGGCCTCCTGCCCGGGATCGGCGGGAAGCTCCTGCTCTTTCTCATGCTTCTCCCGGGGCAGCTCCTCATCTGCCGGCTGTCCAAATTCCTTGAGGATATCCTCTAAACTAAATTCATTTTGTTTCTCATCCATTCGGAATGCTCCCTCCTAGCCCTGTGATCTCTGCCGCAGCGCTTCATACAGCAGTACCGAAGCCGCCGCCGAGGCATTCAGGGACGAAATCTGCCCACGCATGGGAATATGCACCATCACATCGCAGTTTTTCCGCACCAGCGGACTGATCCCAGCGCCCTCGTTGCCGATGACAATGGCCGTCGGGCCGGTGAGATCCGCCTGATATATGGCTACCGAACCCTCTGCTGCGGTGCCGAAGATCCACACACCGCTGCGCTTCAAATCCTCGATGGCCTGGTTGATATTTCCGACCCGGGCCACTTTCATATATTCCACGGCCCCCGCCGAGGCCTTGGCAACCGTCGCCGTAAGGCCCACGCTCCGCCGCTTAGGGATCACCACGCCGTGTGCGCCTGCACACTCCGCCGTGCGGAGAATGGCGCCCAAATTGTGGGGATCCGTCAGCTCGTCGCAGATCACGATCAGGGGCGCCTCTCCCCGATCCGCCGCCGTCTGCAAAAGATCCGCAAGGCTGGCATAGGCATGGGCCGCCGCCTGGGCGATCACACCCTGGTGGGCATGGGTCGCACTCATGGCATCCAGCTTCCGCCGGTCTACGGCCATCACCACCGCCCCGGCTTCCCGGGCCTGGGCAGCCAGACGCTGCAAGGCCTTGTCCGTCTCGCCGTCGGCTATGAACACCTTGTCGATGGTACGGCCGCTGCGCAGGGCCTCGGTTACGGCATTGCGCCCCTCCAGCTGCCCCTCGATTTCCTCCGGCGGCAGGCTTCGCTGTCTTTTATCAAACTTTCTTTCGCTCATATTTACAACTCTCCATTGTGTGTCCGAGGTCTCCGAGGCCCCGGCCCATATCGTTTCCTATTATAGCAGATTATTTCTCCGGCGACAACTATTTTTTTCGTTCCCTAAAATTTTGCCTGCGGTTTTCAGATTTTTTCCGATTATTGCAGGAATTTGCATTGATTTTTTTAGGCTTTCGGGCTATAATGAGACGATAAGGCTTTGGAGGTATTACGCACCATGAAAAATCAGAAGCTCCGGCGGATTTTGCGGATGCTGGGCTTGACCCTGACCATCCTGCTCCTGCTGGTCGGTATGCTCTGCTTATTTTCCGATCTTTGGTACATTCGGGTATTTGGCCGCACCGGGTTTGACTCCATTCTGTTCACCCTCACCGGCGGATTGGGCGGCACCCAGGGCGGTATGATCGCAAGCTACCTCATAGGCGCCCTGCTGCCCACCGTACTGCTCACGCTGACTGTGGTGCTGCTGCTGTTTCTGCCCCGGCATTGGAAAGTGCACGCTTGGCCCCTCAGCCGTTCTTGCTGTGTGTGCCTGGTGCTGAGCCTGCTCCTGCTGGGCTACGCTGCCGTAGACTCCGGCCTTGCAGCCTATGCTGTATCCTATTTTCAGGAGTCCACCCTGTATGAGGACGAATACAAGGATCCCAGCCAGGTCAGCGTGACCTTCCCTGAGCAGAAGCGGAACCTGATCTACATTCTTTTGGAGTCCATGGAAACCAGCTACTTCTCCCAGGACGAGGGCGGCGCATTGGAATACAACCTGATCCCGGAGCTTTACAGCCTGGCGCAGGACAACATCAACTTTTCCGACAACGACTCCGTGGGCGGATTTCAGGAAACCACCGGCACCAGCTGGACGGTCGGCTCCATGGTGGGGCAGACTGCCGGCATCCCGCTGAAAACGCCCTCCAATGTAGAGGACTGGCAAAACGGCTACGGCACAAACGGCAACTTCCTGCCCGGCGCCACCACCCTGCAAAATATTCTCCACGACAACGGCTACTATCAGGCGCTGATGGTGGGCTCGTCATCCAGCTTCGGCGGCCGGAGCGTGTACTACAGCACCCACGGCACGGACAAAATCTACGATATCTACACCGCCCGGCAGGACGGGATCGTGCCTTCGGACTACTTCGTATGGTGGGGCATGGAGGATCTGTACCTGTTTGAATACGCCAAGCAGGAGCTCACCAAAATTTCCCAGCAGGATCAGCCCTTTGCCTTTACCATGCTCACCGTGGACACCCACCATGTGGGCGGCTATACCTGCGCCCTTTGCGGCGACGAACACGAGGAAAGCCTGGAAAACGCCATCTCCTGCTCCAGCCGCCAGGTGTATGCCTTCGTGCAGTGGCTGATGGAGCAGCCCTTCTATGAAAATACCACCATCGTCATCACCGGGGATCACTGCTCCATGGACAACGGCTACTTTGAACGCAATGTAGATGCCGATTACAGCCGCCATGTGTACAACTGCTTCATCAATTCCGCCGTGGAGCCGACCCGGAGCAAGAACCGCCAGTTCTGCGCCATGGATATGTTCCCCACCACCCTGGCCGCCATGGGCTGCACCGTCTCCGGCGAACGGCTGGGCCTTGGCACCAACCTGTTTTCCAATCAAAGCACCCTAACCGAGCGCATGGGGTACTACACCCTGAAGGCAGAGCTTGCAGGCAACAACAGCTTCTACCAGGAGCATTTCTTTGCCCCGGAGGATCGGGACGAGGAGTGAAATTTACAGAAAATTCATGCTCTGTACAGGAACACTTCATTGCGCCCCGGCAAAAAATATGTTAAAATAGCTTTAAGATCCTTTTAAGAACAATAAATTCTGAATGCAAGGAGGCAGACCATGGATAGAGATCAAAATGGTTTTCCTAATCGCAACAATAATAACAGCAATAACAATAACAATAATTCCGACAGCAAGCGCCCCAAAACCAGTGTCTGGGTCGCGCTCATCATCACCATCGCCATTATCCTCATCATCAGCTCGGCATACTCGGCCATCTCCGGCAGCCATTATACCCAAACCACCTTCTCCGACTTCCTGGAGGCGATGGAGCAGGGGCAGCTGACCGAGGTGGAGCTTCAGAGTGACCGCATTCTGTACCTGACCAAGGACGAGTCCGCCAAGCCGGTGGCCCAGCAGCAGGCGTTTTACACCGGCCTGCCCTCCGGCGGCGACACCATGGCCCTGGCCCAGGAGCTGAACGACATGGGGGTCACGGTCAACCGGCAGATCGAGGAGGACAATTCCCTCATCATCATGGTGCTGTATTACGCCCTGATGTTTGCCATCATCTTCTTTATGATGCGCAGCATCACCAAGCGGATGTCCGGCGACGGCATGACCGGCGGCTTCGGCAAAAGCAAGGCCAAGATGTATATGGAAAAGGAAACCGGCGTGACCTTCAAGGATGTGGCCGGTCAGGATGAAGCCAAGGAATCCCTCCAGGAGATCATCGATTTTCTCCACAATCCTCAGAAATACGCCGACATCGGCGCCAAGCTGCCCAAGGGCGCCCTGCTGGTCGGCTCCCCCGGCACCGGCAAGACCCTTCTTGCCAAGGCCGTGGCCGGCGAGGCCGGTGTGCCGTTCTTCTCCATGTCCGGCTCGGATTTTGAGGAAATGTTCGTGGGCGTGGGTGCCAGCCGTGTTCGGGACCTGTTCCAGCAGGCCGCCAAGGCTGCCCCCTCTATCGTGTTTATTGATGAAATCGATGCCGTGGGCCACAGCCGGGATGCCCGGTTCGGCACCAATGACCAGACCCTGAACCAGCTCCTGGGCGAGCTGGACGGCTTCGACTCGTCCAAGGGCGTGGTGATTTTGGCCGCTACCAACCGGCCCGAAATTCTGGATAAGGCCCTGCTGCGGGCCGGGCGCTTTGACCGGCGAATTATTGTGGATCGGCCCAACTACCAGGGCCGGCTGGACACCCTGAAGGTGCATACCCGGAAGATCAAGCTGTCGGAAGATGTGGATCTGAAGAAGATTGCCCAGGCCACCGCCGGTGCAGTGGGTGCCGACCTGGCAAATTTGGTCAACGAGGCCGCCCTGCGGGCTGTTCGCCAGGGCCGCAAGGCCGTCAATCAGGACGATCTGCTGGTGTCCTTTGAAACCGTCATTGCCGGTACCGAGAAGAAGAACACCGTGCTGACCGAAACGGAAAAGCGCATGGTGGCCTATCACGAGGTGGGCCACGCCCTGATCGCTGCGCTGGAGAAGCATTCCCAGCCGGTGTCGAAAATTACCATCGTCCCCCACACCTCCGGCGCTCTGGGCTACACCATGCAGATGCCCGAGGAGGAGAAATTCCTGAGTACCCGGGAGGAGCTGATGGCCGAGCTGCGCACCCTGGTGGGCGGCCGGGCCGCCGAGCAGGTGGTGTTCGGTGTCAAGACCACCGGCGCAGCCAACGATATCCGCCGGGCCACCACCCTGGCACGGGACATGATCACCCAGTACGGTATGTGCGACCGTCTGGGGCTGATGTCCATGGCCACTGTGGAGAACCAGTATCTGGAGGGCCAGTCCTATATGGATTGCTCCCAGCAGACCGCCGCCCTGGTGGATCAGGAGGTTCAGAAGCTGCTGGACGAGGTCTATGAGGATGCCAAGCGCATTCTCCGGGAGAACCGCCCCCTGCTGAACGAGATCTCCGAGTTCCTGCTGGCCAAGGAAACCATCACCGGCAACGAGCTGATGGCCTTCGTAAACGCCCCCAAGGAGGAGCTGGAGCCCCCAGCGGAAGATCCGTCCCCCGCCGAAGATGAATAACCCCCTTTCCTCTCCTGCCCCATCAGGAGAGGAATTTTTATGGTCTAAAATAAAAACCGGCAATTCCCATGTGTGAGAATTGTCGGTTCTTTTACATCTCCTGCCGGCCCTCCAGGGCACGGGACAGGGTCACCTCGTCCGCATACTCCAGCTGGCTGCCCACCGGCACGCCGTAGGCAAGCCGGGTCACCTTGACCTCCATGGGCCTCAGCAGCCTGGAAATGTACATAGCCGTAGCCTCGCCCTCGGTGTCCGGGTTGGTTGCCATGATAACCTCCCGCACATCGCCGGAACCAATGCGCATCAGAAGCTCCCGAATGCGGATATCGTCCTGGCTCACATGGTTCAGGGGGGAAATCACCCCGTGCAGCACATGGTACACCCCGGAAAATTCCCGGCTGCGCTCCATGGCGATCACATCTCTCGGCTCTGCCACCACGCAGATCAGGCCGTGATCCCGCATGGGGTCGTCGCAGATGGGGCAAATCTCCCGGTCCGTGAGATTTTGGCACACCGGGCAGGTATGCACGCTCTTTTTTGCCTCCACAATGGCATCGGCAAAGGCCTGCGCCTCCTGCTCCGGCAGCTCCAGCACATGGAATGCCAGCCGCTGAGCCGTTTTTCCCCCAATGCCGGGCAGACGGGCAAACTGATCCGCCAGCTCCTGCAGAGCCGCTGGAAAGAATTGCATAGGCCCTCCTTAGAACAGGCCGCCCAGGTTCAGGCCGCCGGTGAGCCGGGACATATTGTTTGCCGCATCGGCTTCCGCCGCACGCAGGGCCTCGTTGACGGCGGCGATCACCAGATCCTGGAGCATCTCCACATCGTCGGGATCCACCGCTTCAGGGTCGATCTTCAGTTCCACCAGCTCCTGCTTGCCGCTGACGGTGGCAGCCACCATTCCGCCGCCGGACTGGGCGGTGAAGGTCTTGCTCTGCTGCTCCTCCTGCATACGAAGCATCTCCTGCTGCATCTTCTGGGCCTGCTTCATCATGGCGGCCTGGTTCATGCCACCGGGCATACCCCGGAAATTGTTCTTTGCCATAACACTGCTCTCCTTAATCTTGAATATGAATGATATCACTATGGGCCTTGCCAAAGGCCAGAAGCTGATCCAGCTTGGCACTGCTCTGCCCCAGCTTGGAGGCATCCACTGCCACTGCCGAAATCGGCTGTTTCAACAAAACCGTTGCCTTCCGCCCCACGGCTGCCAGGGTTTCCGGCGTGTTGACCATGCCCAGGATAAAGGCATTGTCACAGCGCAGGACCAGCTTGCCGCCCTCCAGCGTACCCTTGACCGGCGCATTGGGGCCGGTTTGGAAAAAGCCGACCTCCGGCATTTTCAGCTCCTGCTTGAGCATGGCCACCAGCTCCGGCCAAAATTCCGCAGGTGCAGGCTCCTGCCGGGGCGGCTCCTCCGGCTCCGGGGCAGGCTGGGGCTTGGCCGGCTCCGCCTTTGCCGCAGGTGCGGGCGCTGTAAAATTGCCGGTCTGGAGCTGCTCCTCCACCCTTGAAAGGCGGGCGTTCAGGGCCTGGGCATCCATCTGCAGCTCCGGGCGGCACAGGCTTAAAATGCACAGCTCCGCATCCAGCCGCCGGCTGGCGCTTCTGCTAAAGGAATTTAAGGTCTGTTCCACCAGCTCTAAAATGCGCAGCAGCTCGCCGCCGGAAAGCTCCTTGCGCAATTCGGCGATCTCCGACTCCGGGGCCACCCCGGACAGCATGGTGATCCCGGCCTGGGGCGCTGTTTTCATCATAAGCAGATCCCGGCACAGGCAGGCCATTTCATCCAGCAGGGCAGCTAAGTCTTTCCCGTCGGCATAGAGCCGGTCAAACAGCTCCATAGCGCCCTTGCTGTCGTGCCGGGCGATATATCCCAGCAGCTCCCCGCATTTTTGCTGCCCGGCCAGGCCCAGGCAGGCATAGATCCGCTGGGCGGTCAGCTCCCCCGCCGTAGCCGAGGCGCACTGATCCAGCAGACCCAGCCCGTCACGCAGGGCGCCGTCGGCCATGCGGGCCAAGATCCGGGCAGCCTCGGCATCCAGGTCAATATTTTCCTGATAGGCCACATATTGCAGCCGGGCGGCGATCTCCTCCTGGCCGATGCGGCGGAAGGAAAAGCGCTGGCAGCGGGAAAGAATGGTCACCGGCACCTTGTGCAGCTCGGTGGTGGCCAAAATGAACAGCAGATGCTCCGGCGGCTCCTCGATGATCTTCAGCAGGGCATTAAAGGCGGATAC
>CAYLHM010000019.1:0-13140 GCA_964383485.1 uncultured Oscillospiraceae bacterium | reverse complement strand
TTGTCCGGCATTTGTCAAGGAAAAAACTTCAGAAATTTCATTTTTTTGATTGCAGTTCTACCAATAAACCCGAGGCTGAAGGTTTATAAAAGCAAAAGTCCTCCGGGTTTTTGCCTCTATCATACTGCCTCCCTCGTTTCGGCAAGCAACAGATATGCACACAGCTGCCAGCCGGTGCATAAAATATGCTTAGCATTTATTTCAGGAGGGATTTCCATGGGCTATCGCCTTGCAATTCTGGGTGCCACGGGTGCCGTGGGCCGGGAAATGCTGCACATTTTAGAGGAAAGCCGCTTCCCGGTGGCGGAACTGCGCCTGCTGGCAAGTGAAAAAAGCGCCGGAACAGCGCTGGACTTTTGCGGTGAAGCGCTGACCGTGCGCCCGGCGGAGCCGGGGGCCTTTGCCGGGCTGGATCTGGTGCTGGGAGCGGCTTCCAATGAGATCGCTAAAAAATATGCTCCTGACATCGTGCAATCAGGAGCCATTTTTATCGACAATTCCTCGGCCTTTCGGGCGGATCCGACGGTGCCGCTGGTGGTGCCGGAGATCAACCCGGAGGATGCCCGAACACACCGGGGCATCATTGCCAACCCCAACTGCTCCACCATCATCACCCTCACCGCTCTGAACCCCCTGCACCGGATCTCGCCGGTGCAGAGCATGGTGGTTTCCACCTATCAGGCGGTGTCCGGGGCCGGGGCCGAGGGAATCCGGGAACTGCTGGAAAAACGGCCGCCAAAGGTTTTCCCCTACCCCATCGACCGCAATCTCATTCCAAAAATCGGCTGTTTGGGGCCGGAAGGCTACACCGGCGAGGAGCTGAAAATGCAGACCGAGGGCCGGAAAATTCTCCATGCCCCCGGTCTGCGGGTGAGCTGCACCTGTGTGCGGGTGCCGGTGGTGCGCAGTCACTCCATTTCGGTGTGCGCACGCTTTGCCGTGCCCATTGACCTCAACATGGCACGGCAGGCCATCGCCCAGGCACCGGGCTGTATTCTGGTGGACGATGGGGCCCGGGAGCTTTATCCCATGCCCCTCACCGCCTCCAATCAGGATCAGGTGCTGGTAGGCCGCCTGCGCCGGGACCTCACCGATGACAAGGGCCTATGCCTGTTCTGCTGCGGCGACCAGCTCCGCAAGGGCGCGGCTACCAACGCCGTGCAGATCGCCCGCCTGCTGTTCACCTAGAAGCCGCTTGCTGGGCCACGGTCTGATTTTTCCGGCCGGCTATCAGGCGCAGGGCCAGGGTCAGGGCGATCAGTGTCAGCAGCGCAATACTCATCACCGTATAGGCGAAAGCGGCCTGGTCGCCGTGGCGCTGGACATGGTACTCCATATACCCCGCCAGGCCGATCACGGCAAGCTGGCCCAGCCACAGCCCCACATACCAGCCCCGGAAGCCCCGGTTTTTCACCAGGCGGATAGAGAACACCACGATCACCGCCGCCATCGCCAGGGCGCACACGATCTGCACAATGCTCACGAACCCGTTGGTGCGGAAGAACAGGGAGTCGTAGCGGGTGCTGTCCAGCACCACCTGGGAACAGCTGTAGATCAGCAGGAAGATCAGGCAGGTATCCCCGTCCCTCCGCCGGCGGCTGCAAAGCTCGAACACCACCAACCCTACGAACAGGGCCGCCGCCACCATGGCCTGGAGCATGAAGGTGGCCAGGCGGTACTCCGGCTCCCCGGTGACCGCATTGTTCACCGGGAACACCCAGGGCAGGCTCGTCACGCCCTGGAGGATCATGCCCCGGTCCGCCGTGCTGAACAGGGGCGCTAACCGGCCCACGGCGATACCGGCGCAGCCGGCCAGGGCCATGGCATCCAGCATTTCCGGCAGATTTTTACAAATTCTCAAGATCCGCAGGAGGCAGGCCGCAAGAGCGCAGGCGGCAAAGGCGCCCAGCAGGGCAAAGCCGCCGTTCTGGAGCTGGGTCATGGCGGCGTGGAGGCTCTCGTAGGCATCCGTGTGGCAATACCAATGGAGCAGTCTGCTCAGGTACAGGGAACCCACCGCCGCCAGGGGCAGCAGCAGAACAGCCGCAAGCGCATTGTTGCTTCTGCCCAGGTAGAAGCCCAAAAAGGCAAACACGGCGGTGAGCGCGCCCAGGCTCAGGATCACGGAACTCCAGTAGATGAAATCCGTGCCGATGATAAAGGCGATCCGATCCATACCCTCACGCTCCTTCCGGAATGGCAGTGGCGAAATAGAAAATATCGCTGATCTGCCGCTGGTAGCCATAGACCACCCGGTTGATCACCTGATTGTTGGTGACGATGCAGGCAGTTTGCCCGCCGTCCAGGGTGTACACGCTCTGGCAGCCCCAGGTCTCCACCACCTTGGCGAAGCCCTTCAGCGTGTCGGTGGTGCTGCCGCCCTCCGCGCTGATCACGCCCAGCATATAGTGCAGCTCGCCCTTCTGCCCCAAGCAGGCCCGGGCATAAGAATCGTTGATCTCCCCAATGATGTATCTGTCCGGCACACAGGACTGGCCATTTTCAATCAGAATAGGGCCAAAGGCCATGCTGAAGCGAATGTGATGCTCGTCCACAAATTGTTGGGCCTCCTCCATGGTAGTGATCTCCCCCTTGTGGATGAAAATCAGGTTGCCCTGGTCATCAATGCAGCAGGTGTCCACCGAAGCGCCGTCCACACGGCGCACCACACCCTCGTAGACGATCACGCCGTGGCGGCGGAATTTGTAGAAATCCCCGCTGGAGGCCACCACCGCATTGACGCTGGCAGCCATTTCCGAGGTGATCATCTGCTTGTCCGAGCCGTAGGTGCCTCCGGCCAGGAAGCGGCGGAACTGGGATGGGTGGGCGATCTTGATCTCAGACTGGGTATAGACCTTGCCGCCGATAACCTCTTTCCAGGTGATGGTGAAGATGGTTTCGTCCAGATAATAAATGATCTTGCTTCCCGGATACAATGTCACATCGGTCTTGAACACAAATTCGTCAATGTCCAGCAGCTCCGCCGCCCGGTCCAGCACGCCCTGCAGGCTGCTGGGGTCGTCGGTCTCCCCGTAGCAGGCGGGATCCGGCTTGGGCGCCACCAAATCCTCGTCCCGGAGCCAATAGACCTTTTTCACGGACAAAATGCCCTCCAGTGCGCTGCTGATCTGGTTGGTCATGTGCATATCAAAGCGATCCATGATCGCCATGTTCTCCTGGGCAGCGGTGCTGCCCGTTTGGGGAGTGCCGTTGCTGTAGAGCAGCGGCTCCAGCAGCTTGGCCGTCAGCAGGCAGCAGGCCAGGGCCGCCGCCAAGATGCCCAGCCCGGACAACAGCCGGAGCACGAGGGGCATCTCCCGCTTTTTTGCGTATTTCCCGGTTTTCTGCCGGGAATTTGTCTTTTTCTCTGCGGTCATATGTCCTCACTTTCCGATACCGCCGGAGATGGCCTCCAGCAGCTCCGTTTCCGGCTGGATCCACCACTGCCGGTCATAGACCATGTTCAGTGTCAGCTCCGTGGTCTTGGTTTTGGCGTTCTCCTGCAGCGCCTGCGCTGCTGCATCATAGAGTACCTGCATCGCAAAGTCCTCACGGTATTCCATATTTTCGTCATAAATTTCCGACACATCCTCCGCCTGGGCCACCCGCTGGGTAAGCAGGGTCTTGGCCCGCTCCCCCAGGCCGTCGGTGACGCTGCTCAGCTCCAGGCAGGTGAAGCGCACCTTTTGGGCCACGCCCAAATCCGTGGCAAAGCAGTCGCCGGACAGCTCATATTCCATGCTGTCCACATAGGCCTGCCACAGGAGCTTCCCCACGCTGTCCGCAGGCTCCCGGTCGATGCCCAGCTCCGGCTGGCCATACAGCAGGCTGCCAGCCGTGGCATAATCCCCGCCGCAAATGGCATCCATCACGGCCACCGCCTGGGCCCTGGCCTCCACCGGCTGGCCCACCAGCACCGGGGCGGCGCCGATGGAGCGGAAGCTCAGCCCCACGCCCAGCGCCGCCGTACACAGCGCCAGGGTCAAAAAGACCGCAGAAATGATTTTCATAACTGTTTTCATGGCTTTTCTCCTTTTTCCTCCGTATTGCCGGCCAGAGCCGCCTCCACCGTGTGCTTCATCAGCACAGCGCTGGTAACGCTGCCCACGCCCCCCGGCACAGGGGTGATGGCCGCAACGATCGGCTCCACCCGGTCAAAGGCCGCATCCCCGGCCATGCCGCCTCTGCCTCTGGAAGTTCGCTTGTCCGGGTCGTAATTCATCGCCACATCCACGACCACCTGGCCGGGCCGGACATATTCCGCCCCCAGGCTGTTCAGCACCCCGGCGGCAGATACGATGATATCCGCACTCCGGCAGATTTCGGCAGTATGCGCCGTTTTGCTGTGGCAGATGGTGACGGTGGCGTTCTCCGCCAGGAGCAGCATGGCCACCGGCCGGCCGATCACCGGGGAGCGGCCGATCACCGCCACCTGCTTCCCGGCGCAGTCCATGCCGTAAAAATGCAGCAGCTCCAGCACCGCCTGGGCCGTGCAGGGGGCAAAGCCCAGCGGTCTCCCGGCATATACCCCGGCAGCGGACAGATGGGTCATGCCGTCCACATCTTTTTGGGGATCCAGGCGGTTACAGATGCGCTCCTCCTCCCGGCGAAGCTGCTCCGGCAATGGCCGCAAAAGCAGCACACCGTGAACCGTTCGGTCGGCATTCAGCCTGTCCAGCAGCTCCAAAAGCGCCCGGGCAGGGGCCGTCCGCTCCAGCCGAAAGCTGCGCAGAGCCACACCGCAGGCCGCCGCCCGGCTGGCAGCGCCCTTTTCATAGGCGAAGTCCCCCGGCTCGTCCCCCAGGCGGATCACCGCCAGGGTGGGAATGACCCCACGCTCCCGCAGAGCCGCCGTTTTCCCGGCCAGCTCCGCCGTGATCGCCTCGGCCAAAGGCTTGCCTGTCAACAGCTTTGCCATCTATTTTTCTCCTTATAGTCTGCCCCGAACCCCGGCGAATACCGCCTGGGCCTTGGGTACATATTCTTCCAGCAAAATCCGGGCTTTTCCGTTGATTTCCTCGGCAGCAGTCCGGTTTTTCATCATTTTTGTGTTCACAAACACATTCAGCGAGGCGGCTTGCAGAGCGGCTCCGCAGCACACAGCCCCGCACCCGGCATCGGACAGCAGCAGCCGGGCGCCATGCTCGGCAAGCTGGGCCATGCAGTCGATGGCCCGGGCGCACAGCTCCATAATTTTCAGGGGCACGGCGCAGGCATTCTCGGCACCCCGTTCCAGGGCCTCTCCCCGGTTCGGGTCGTCCCTGGGGATGCCATAGGCCGCCGCCAGGGGCGCAAAGCCCCGTTCGTCCGCCTCCACCTGATCCAAAAGGGCCGCTTGCAGGCGGTCGCAGTCGGCTTTCAGGGCCAGCATCTGCTCCCGCACCGGCTCGTAGCGGGGTTTTCCCAGGGTCAGCCCGGCGACCATGCCGCCCAGGGCCGCACCCACCGCCCCCACCAGGGCCGCTGCACCGCCGCCGCCGGGAGCAGGAGCCGTGGAGGCCACCAGGGACACAAATTCCCGGCAGGAGCATTGGGTCTTGTCCATATCCGGCTCCTTTCAGAACAGGCCCGTAATTCGGCCGTCGTCTTCTACATCAATGCCCTCCGCCGCCGGCCGCCGGGGCAGACCGGGCATGGTGAGAATTTTCCCGGTGAGGGCCACCACGAACCCGGCGCCGGCGCTGACCCGCACTTCCCGCACCGTGACGGTGAAGCCCTCCGGCGCACCCAGCTTGGCCGGATCATCGGAGAAGGAATACTGGGTTTTCGCCAGGCACACCGGCAGTCCGCCATAGCCAAGGCGGGTAAGCCGCTCCATCTGCTCCCGGGCCTCCGGGGTAAATTCCACTCCGTCGCCATGGTAGATTTTTTTCACCACAGCCTCTATTTTCTCGCTTAGGGGAGCATCCAGGGGGTAGGCAAAGCGGAAATCCTTCGGCGCTTCACACAGCCGCAGAACAGCTTGGGCCAGCTCCAGGCCGCCCTCGCCGCCCTTTCCCCAGACCTCCGACAGCACCGTATCCATGCCCAGCTCCCCGCAGCGCCGCTGCACCAGCTCCAGCTCCGCAGGAGTGTCCTGGGGAAAGCGGTTCAGGGCCACCACACAGGGCAGGCCGTAGACCTTGCGCATATTTTCCCCGTGGCGCAGAAGATTGGGCAGACCCCGCTCCAGGGCCTCCAGATTTTCCCGGCCCAGGTCGGCCTTGGCCACGCCGCCGTTGTATTTCAGGCTGCGCACCGTGGCCACCAGCACCACGCAGTCCGGGCGCAGCCCGGCCATGCGGCATTTGATATCCAAAAATTTTTCCGCACCCAGGTCGGCGCCGAAGCCCGCCTCGGTGATGGCGTAGTCTCCCAGCTCCATGGCCATGCGGGTGGCGATCACCGAGTTGCAGCCATGGGCGATGTTGGCAAAGGGGCCGCCGTGGATCAGGGCCGGGGTCCCCTCCAGGCTCTGCACCAGGTTGGGCTTCAGCGCATCCCGCAGAAGCGCCGCCATGGCACCCTGGGCGTTTAGCTGCGCCGCCGTCACCGGCTGGCCGCTGCCGTTGTAGCCCACCACCAGCCGGGCAAGCCGGGCCTTGAGATCCGCACCGTTCTCCGCCAGGCACAGCACGGCCATGATCTCGGAGGCGGCGGTGATGTCAAAGCCGTCCTCCCTGGGCACGCCCCCGGTGGGGCCGCCCTGCCCGCTGAGGATATGGCGGAGCTGCCGGTCGTTCATGTCCATACAGCGCCGCCAGGTCACCTGGCGGATATCCAGAGCGTTGCCCTGATAAATATGGTTGTCCACCATGGCCGCCAGCAGATTGTTGGCCGCCGTGATGGCGTGAAAATCCCCGGTGAAGTGGAGATTGATGTCATCCATGGGCGCTACCTGGGCATAGCCGCCGCCGGTTGCCCCGCCCTTAACACCGAACACCGGCCCCAAGGACGGCTCCCGCAGGGCCAGCCAGGCGTTCCTGCCCAGACGGCGCAGAGCATCCGCCAGGCCGATGGTGGTAGTGGTCTTGCCCTCCCCTGCCGGGGTGGGGTTCATGGCCGTCACCAGCACCAGCTTGCCACGCTTTGCGCATCTTTTCGCGGACGGGCAGAGCTTGGCCTTGTAGGGGCCGTAGTATTCCAGCCGCTCCTCCGCCAGCCCGGCCTGGGCGGCGATCTCCCGAATGGGCCGCAGGCGGGCGGTCTGAGCAATTTCTATATCCGATGGAATGGTCATAAGCATACTTCCTTTCCGTGGCAACTGCCACCAGTGTACTGTTTTTTATGCCTTCTGTCAATATGATATGCCGTTTTTTGTGAAAAACGCCGAGGAATGGGCCTAAAAGGAGGGCGATCTTCTGGTTGCAAAAATCACAAAAATCTGCTATGATGAAAACACATTGAAAATAACTTTTAGGAGATGACTGCCATGTATCGACAGGAAGCTCGTGAAGAATATATCAAGGCTATGAAGCTGGGGCAAAAGGAGTATAAGCAGCGCACCGCCGAGGGTCAGGACGGCTATCTGCCCGTGCTGAATGCGCAGCTGGAACGCAAGGGCGAGAGCATCGCCGATCTGGGGGTCCTGGAAATCCCCACCCGGCAGATCGTAGGGGTCAGCTCCGCCGGCCGGGCCAGCGCCTTTACCGTGGATTTTCTGCCCCTGCTGCCCCCGGATTCGGAATTTGGCCAGAAATGGATTGGCCTGTGCGCCTCCCATCTGGAGGAGGGCATCCGGGATCCCATCAGCTGCTATGAATATCTGGGGCAGTTCTATGTCATCGAGGGCAACAAGCGGGTGAGTGTCCTGCGCCAGCTGGGTGCGCCCCAAATTCCCGGCCGGGTGCAGCGCATTCTGCCCGCCCCCTCGGATCAGCCCAGAATTAAGGCCTATTTTGAGTTTCTGAATTTTTATAAGGTATCCCATTGTTATCAAATTCAATACCGCCGGCCCGGCGACTATGCCGCTCTGCTTGCCCATCTGGACAAAAAGCCGGATGAAGCCTGGACGGTGCAGGAGCAAAAATCCTTCCGCAGTGCCTATGCCCATTTCTGTGAGGCCTTTGCCGGGCTGAACGAAGCGGGGACCCTGCTGCCGGAGGAGGCCCTGCTGCTGTGGCTCCAGGTACATCCCTATGCCGAGCTGCAATCCACCCCGGAGAAGGAGCTGCGCAAGACCCTGCTGCCCCTGTGGCCGGATCTGGTGCAGCAGGCCCAGCCGGAAACTGCCGAGCTGCACACGGAACCGGAGGAAAAAAAGGCGGGCATTCCCGACCTGCTCACCCGGATCATACGCCCGGAGCATCTGAATGTGGCTTTCGTCCACACCCTGGACCCGGATAGCAGCAACTGGGTCAAATCCCATGAGCTGGGCCGGGAATATCTGGAGCAGGAGCTGGGCGACAAGGTCAGCACCCGCAGCTATTTCCACGCCGACACCGCCGCTTTGGCCGAGCAGGCTCTGGAGCAGGCCGTAGCCGACGGGGCCGAGGTGGTGTTTACCACCACGCCGCTGCTCTGCCGTGCCACCCTGCGAGCCGCTGTGCAGCACCCCAAGGTGCTGTTCTGGAACTGCTCCCTGGACACACCCTACGCCAGCGTGCGCACCTACTTCAGCCGGGTCTATGAGGCCAAATTTATCACCGGCGCCATTGCCGGTGCCATGGCGGAGGGCGGGGACATCGGCTATATTGCCTCCTCTCCTATTCTGGGCGTTCCCGCCTCTATCAATGCCTTTGCCCTGGGCGCACAGCTCACCAATCCCCGGGCCAGGCTGGTTCTGCGCTGGGAATGCCTGCCCGGCACACCCCAGGCGGAACTGCTGAGCCGGGGGATCCGGGTGATCTCCAACCGGGACACCCCCATTCAGGAGCGGAAATATCTGAATTACAGCAATTACGGAACCTACGCCATGGACGAACACGGCGGCATGAAAATTCTGGCGGAGCCGGTTTGGCTGTGGGGCAGCTACTATGTCCAGGTGATCCGCAGCCTGCTCACCGGCGTTCGCACGCCGGACAAATCCAAGGCCATCGGCGACTGGTGGGGTATGTACAGCGGCGTGATCGATGTAAGGCTGTCCCCGGAGCTGCCCGACGGCGTGCGGGCCCTGGCGGAAAGCCTGCGCAGCGGCATTAAAAGCGGCAGTGTCCGTCCGTTTTTGCGCCGTCTGGTGGATCAGAGCGGTCAGCTCCGCAGCGACGGCAGCCAGGATCTCCCCCCAGAGGAGCTGCTGCACATGGATTGGCTGTGTGAAAATGTGGAGGGCTGCCTGCCGGAATTTTCCCAGGTGGAACCCTTCGCCCAGCCGCTCCTGCGGCAGCTGGGCCTGCACCGGGAGGAGATCCCGGCGGAAAAGGAGGTCCTTCCATGAAGATCCTGGCTGTTTCCGACGAGGAGTCCCCCGCCCTGTGGGACTGCTTTCAGCCGGGCCGCTTGGACGAATACGACCTGATCATCTCCTGCGGAGATTTGAAGGCGGATTATCTGTCCTTTCTGGTGACCATGGCCAAATGCCCGGTGCTATATGTCCACGGCAACCACGACACCGGCTACGATGCCCATCCCCCGGAGGGCTGTGACTGCATCGAGGAGAAGCTGGTCGTCTACAACGGCCTGCGGATCCTGGGGCTGGGGGGCTGCCTGCGCTATCACCCCGGCGAGTACCAGTACACCGACCGGGAGATGCGCCGCCGCATTCGCAAGCTGCGCTTCACCCTGTGGCGCAGCGGCGGTGTGGACATCGTGGTGACCCATGCGCCCCCCAAGGGCCTGGGGGACGACCGGGACCCGGCCCACCGGGGCTTCGAGGCGCTGGTGGAGCTGCTGGACAAGTATCACCCGGCCTATCTGCTCCACGGCCACACCCACATGAACTACGGCGGCCAGAAAAACCGCTTTCACAGCTACGGCGGCACCTCCATCATCAACTGCTATGAGCGCTTTGTGCTGGAGGTCGAGGACAAGCCCCATCCGCCCAAGCAGCACAAGCGGCTGATCTGGCGCAACGGCGAACCAAAGCCGCCGCAAACATGGGATTATTAAGGAGATATAGAGATGTTTAATGGTTTCACCCCGGAAACGGTGGATTTTCTGTGGGGCATTCGCATGAATAACAACCGGGAGTGGTTCCAGGCCCACAAGGAACAATATGTAAAGGAGCTGTACGAGCCCATGAAAGCCCTGGCGGCGGAGGTGTTCCAGCCCTTTCTGGACTGTCCCGGCACCATCTGCAAGGTCAGCCGGATTTACAAGGATGCCCGGCTGCACCCGGCCGTGCCATACAAGGAGAGCCTATGTCTGTGGCTTCGGCAGGATGTGGACTGGTGGGCGGAAAATCCCTGCCTGTTCTTCGAGATCCGGCCGGAGGGCTACAGCTACGGCTTCAGCCTGTGGAAGCCCCGCACGGCCACCATGGAGCAGTTCCGGCAGGTCATCGCCGCCAAGCCGGAGGAATTTTTGCAGCTCATGGCTGCTGTCCAGTCCCAGACCGGGCTTGCCGTCACCGCCGAAACCTACAAGCGCCCCAAGCCCTGCGCCGATCCCCGGCTGGAGCCTTATTTTGCCTGGCGCACGGATATCGGCTGCATTCGCCACGAGGATTTTTCCGAGGCCAGCTTCGGCCCCGGTTTGGGCCGGGAGGTGCGGCTGTTTTTCACCCAGCTCCTGCCGGTGTACGACTGGTTCTGCCGGTTCCGGGTGTAATTTTCCCCCCTTATACGGCAAAATGCACCGCCCAGACGAGCGGTGCATTTTTCAGATTATTCTATTCCTTCATATGCTCCTGAGCGGAGAAGCTGTACGGCAAAATCTCTGCCAGGGTGTGGGTCTCGTAGCTGCCATTCGGCCCGACCATATAGATGATAAAGTCGTTGCCGCAGAACTCCCGCATCACCTGCCGGCACATTCCGCAGGGCGGGAAGAAGCCGGAGATCACGCCGTCCTTGCCGCCGCACACAGCGATGGCGGTGAAATCCCGGTATCCGTCGTACACAGCCTTGAAAAAGGCGGTGCGCTCGGCGCAGTTGCTGGGGCTGTATGCGGCGTTTTCAATGTTGCAGCCCTGATAGACCGTGCCGTCGGCACACAGCAGCGCCGCCCCTACCTTGAACCCGGAATAGGGCACATAGGCGTGGGTCATGGCCTCCTTGGCCAGCGCAATCAGTTCTTCTGCTTTCATGGTCTGCCCCCTCACACAATGTCCCCGGCGAAGCTCTTGCCCGGGGTCTCCAGCTCCACGCCCAGCAGCTCCGCCACGGTGGCGGCGATGTCGGCATAGGTGGTTCTGGTTCCCAGATTTACGGGCTTGACCTTCTTGCCCAGCATGACCAGGGGAATATACTCCCGGGTGTGGTCGGTGGTGGCCAGATATCCGGGGTCACAGCCGTGGTCGGCGGTGATCATCACCAGATCGTCCTCCCCCAGCTTTTCCAGCAGCTTTGGCAGCCAGGCATCGAACTCCGTCAGGGCTTTGGCGTAGCCGTCAATATCCCGGCGGTGGCCGTAGAGCATATCAAAATCCACCAGATTGACAAAGCACAGGCCGTGGAAATCCTGCCCGGCGTAGCGCAGGGTATGCTCCATGCCGTTGGCATTGCTCTTGTTGTACACAAATTCCGTGTCGCCCCGGCCGGCGAAGATATCGTGGATCTTGCCCACGGCGATGGAATCCAGCCCGGCGGCCTTTACAGCGTCCAGCAGGGTGGTTTTCGGCGGCTCCAGGGAATAATCGTGGCGGTTGGAGGTGCGCTTGAAATGGCCGGGGGTGCCCACAAAGGGCCGGGCGATGACACGGCCCACGCCGTGCTTACCCTGCAAAATATCCCGGGCCATGTGGCAGTATTCGTAAAGCTGCTCCAGAGGCACAACTTCCTCGTGAGCGGCGATCTGGAACACGGAGTCGGCGGAGGTATAGACGATCAGGTCGCCGGTGCGCATATGCTCCTCGCCGTAGCGCTCGATCACCTCCGTGCCGGACCAGGGGGCATTGGCCAGAACGCCCCGGCCGGTGGCCTTGCGGAAGGGCTCCAGCACCTCCTCCGGGAAGCCGTGTGGATAGGTAGGCAGGGGATCCGGGGAAATGATGCCGGCGATCTCCCAGTGGCCGATGGTGGTGTCCTTGCCCATGGAGGCCTCTGCCAGACGGCACACAGCACCGTTGGGGGCGCTCTCGGCGCTCAGGCCCTCGGCCCCGGTGATGTTGCCCAGGCCAGCCTTCAGCATATTGGGAATGTGCAGATAGGGCGAACGGGCGCAGGAGCGCAGGGTGTTGACCCCCACATCTCCGAATTTTTCAGAGTCGGGCATCTGGCCGATGCCGCAGGAGTCCAAAACGATCAGAAATACTCGCTTCATGCTTTTTTCTCCATGGCAACCGCCACATCCAGAGCCACCTTCATCATGGTGGTGAACGCAGTCTGCCGCTCCTCAGAGGTGGTCTCCGTTCCCTTGAGGATATGGTCGGAAATGGTGCAGATGCACAGGGCCCGCTTGCCGTACCGGGCGGCGTTCATATACAGGGCGGCCGCCTCCATCTCCAGGGCCATCACGCCCATTTTTTGCAGGGCATAGGTGCTGTCCAGCCCCTCGGGAACCAGGGCATGGTCGCCGTAGAACACATCGGAGGAATTGACATTGCCCACATGGTACACAGCGCCGTTGGCCTCGGCGGCCTTCACGGCCTCGCTGAGCAGCTCATAGGAGGCAATGGGGGCAAAGGTGCCGGGGATGTGGAACTGGTGGGCAAAGTTGGAGTCGGTGCAGGCTCCCTGGGCCAGCACCAGGTCATACAGGTTGATATTCTCCTGAATGGCGCCGGCGGAGCCCACACGGATGATGTTCTCCACGCCGTAGGCATTGTACAGCTCGTGGGAATAGATGCCGATGGCGGGCATACCCATGCCGGAGGCCATGACGGAGACCTTTACGCCCTTGTAGGTGCCGGTATAGCCCTGCACGCCCCGGACATTGTTCACCAGAACCGGGTTTTCCAGGAAGGTCTCGGCGATGAATTTGGAGCGCAGGGGGTCGCCGGGCATCAGCACGGTCTTGGCAAAATCGCCGGGCTTTGCAGCATTGTGGGGGGTGGGTGTAGTTAACATAACATTATTCTCCTTTTCGTTATTGTCAGAAGTGGCGGTGGTTAGCCTCCCCCTTTGG
>CAYLHM010000018.1:0-13241 GCA_964383485.1 uncultured Oscillospiraceae bacterium | reverse complement strand
CTCCGAGAATACGGGGATGTTCACAGGCATTATGAACTACTATCTGTATGTGGATATGCCCATGACCCATGAGATGTATGCAGAGATGCTGGAGTCTTATGATGAAGCGACCCATCAATATACCTGGCACAGGCTGAACATTTCCGACTACCTGGAAGCCTCCGATGAGGGCTTCAACACCGGGGAGTCTGGCTTCGGCTCCATCGTAGATGTGGTGCTGTGCGGCATCACCACCATTGACCAGAACTTTGACTTCTCCTATAATAACAAAACGCTGGGGAATGATTACTACAAGGACTATCTGGGCAACTGGGCTTGGGACTCCTGCTCTTATACCTCTGATGTGACCTATGTGCTGCTGGACAATGTGGGCCGCCTGTGGTACATGGACGAGATCACCGGCCTGTACGGCGAGGATGAGTATGGCGAGATGTCCTATTTCAACGAGGATGGCTCGGCTTATATTTCCGGCAGCCGCAACGGCGTGATCGCCCAGGACAACGGGGACGGCACCTACAATGTGTTCTACCTGCGCAAGGTTGTGGAAACACCGCTGACCGATATGTACCGGGCCGGCACCATGCCCCGCTACACCTATCACTTCTCCGACCTGTATTATGCGGGTGTGGCTCCCGACGGCAGCGATATGTTCCTGATGTCCCTGTATGACTACTGGAACAACGGCACCAGCAACGAGTTCTATCTCTATTTGAGCGGTGCCACAAAGTTCGATGAAAAAACCGAAGAGATTGTAAAGGTTAGCGATGAAATGCTGTACGATCTTGGCAGCGCCGGGAACGGCAACATCGTCGCCACCATCACCAAAGCTACGGTCACGGGCGGACTGCCCTCCCCTACTTCGGCTCCGGAGGAAGGCCTTCCTGAAACCGGCTAAAATGCAATGCGGCAGCCTGCGCCTTTTGACGCAGGCTGTTCCATTTTGCGACTGTTCCGGGTGAAAAAGGCTCTCTTTATAAAATGCTTGCATTTTAGCCGTTTGTCATGTATAATAAGGCTATCCTAAATTTAGGGGGGCTTTTCATGGACGAAAACACCAAAATCCCGTCAAATCCCCGTCGGCGGCCAAAAAGCAAACTGCAGATCTTCAAGGAGGTCTATCTCCCGGCTATTATTGCCGGTCTGACCCTCCTGCTGATTATTATTTTCATCATCGGCGCCTTGGTTCAGCGTGGCAAAAAGGACGAGCCGGCTTCCAATTCGTCAGAAACACCGTCCCAGAGCAGTTCCGCTCCGGATCCGACAGAAACGGCCGCTCTGCAAACGCCCGCCTTCACCGGCACAGATGCCGAACAGATCATTCAGGCCTATGCCTATGCGCATGACCTGAGCCTCAGCGACTACCCGGAAGCCATGATTGAACTGCTGGAGAAAAACCCGGAGGCTGAGCAGTTCGTCCTGGAGTGGCCCATACGGGAGCAGTACCTTTCCCAAGCCGTGGACCTCTCCGGCTATTCCAACACCGATGGGGTCCCCCTGTTTATCCAGTGGGATCAGCAGTGGGGCTATTATCCCTATGGCAGCGATGTCATCGGTGATGTGGGCTGCGGGCCGACGACGCTCGCCATGGTGGGCTACTATTTCACCGGCGACAGCAGCTTCAATCCCATCGATGTTGCCAAATTTGCCATGGACAACCAATACTACCTGGAGGGCAGCGGCACCCGCTGGAGCCTGTTTACCGACGGCGCCCAGGCTTTGGGCCTGAACTCCACGGAAATTCCTCTGGTGGAGAGCCAGATGCGGAAGTATCTGGAGGAAGGCAAGCTCATTGTGTGCATCATGGGCCCCGGCGCCTTCACCAACGAAGGGCATTTTATCCTGCTCACCGGCGTGGAGGACGGCAAATTCCGCATCAACGACTGCAACAGCTATATCAATTCCGAAAAATTGTGGAGCTATGAGGAATTTCAGGATCAGGTGCGCAATTTGTGGGTGCTGAGCAAATAGGGCAAAAAGAAAGCATAGATGAGATGCCCCGGCTGCGCCTAATAAGCCAAGTCCGTCAGCTTTCACAGCGAAAGCCGACGGACTTTGTTTCGTATTCCGGCCCATAGAAAGGACATGGATCCGGCTTCTTTTAAGAATGTTCGGATGCGGTGCCGTTTCCACGCAGCTCGATGATCTGATCCCGCAGGACGGCGGCGTACTCAAATTCCATCATTCTGGCTGCCTCCTTCATCTGCTTTTCCAGGCGGGCGATCTCCTTCTCCCGCTCTACCTTGGTCATCTTGATGCCGTTGCGCCCCTTGCGCTCGGCGGTGGGGGAGGAGATCTCGATGAGATCCCGCACAGACTTGATGATGGTCTTGGGCACGATGCCGTGGGCCTGGTTGTAGTCGTTCTGGATTTTTCTGCGCCGGGCGGTTTCGTCCATGGCCACCTGCATGGAGGGTGTCACCGCATCGGCATACATAATGACCCGGCCCTCCGCATTCCTCGCCGCACGGCCGATGGTCTGGATCAGGCTGGTCTCCGAGCGGAGAAAGCCCTCCTTGTCGGCATCCAAAACGGCCACCAGACTCACCTCCGGCAGATCCAGGCCCTCCCGGAGCAGATTGATGCCCACCAGGACATCAAACTTCGCCATGCGCAGATCCCGTATGATCTCCATGCGCTCCATGGCGCCGATGTCCGAGTGCATATAGCGCACCCGGATGCCCGCCTTTTGCAGATAGGCGGTGAGATCCTCGGCCATTTTTTTGGTCAAGGTGGTCACCAGCACCCGCTCATTCCGGGCGCTGCGGGCATTGATCTCGCCGATGAGATCATCGATCTGTCCCTCAATGGGCCGCACCTCCACCTGGGGATCCAGCAGGCCCGTGGGGCGAATGACCTGCTCCACCATCTGCCCGGAGCGTGTGCGCTCATACTCCCCCGGCGTGGCGGATACATAGATCACCTGGTTGATCTTCTTTTCAAATTCCTCAAAATTCAAGGGCCGGTTGTCATAGGCCGAGGGCAGGCGGAAGCCATAGTTCACCAGGGCATCCTTCCGGCTGCGGTCCCCGGCGTACATGGCCCGGCACTGGGGCAGGGTCACATGGCTCTCGTCAATGAACATGAGGAAATCCTCGGGGAAATAGTCCATCAGAGTGGTGGGCGGCGTGCCGGGGGCACGGCCCTGGATCACCCGGGAATAGTTTTCGATGCCGCTGCAAAAGCCGATTTCCGTCATCATTTCCAGGTCGTATGCCGTCCGCTGGGCGATGCGCTGGGCCTCGATGAGCTTGTCATGGGCACGGAACCAGGCCACCTGGGTATCGCATTCCTTTTGAATTTCCAGCATGGCCCGCTGGAGCTTCTCTTTGGAGGCCACATAGTGGCTGGCGGGATAGATGGCCACATGGTCGATATACCGCTCCGCCACGCCGGAAACGGCGTTGATCTCGGAAATACGGTCGATCTCGTCCCCGAAAAACTCCACCCGAATGGCTCTGCCCGACCAATACGCCGGGTAGATCTCCAGAGTATCCCCCCGCAGGCGGAACTTGTTCCGGGAGAAGTCCAGATCGTTGCGCTCGTAGCGGATCTCCGTGAGCTTCTTCAAAATCTCATCTACCGGCCGCTCCTGCCCCACCCGCAGGGAGATCACCATGCTTTTATAGTCGATGGGGTCGCCCAGGCCGTACAGGCAGCTCACCGAGGACACCACGATCACATCCCGCCGCTCAAACAGGGCCGAGGTTGCGGAGTGGCGCAGGCGGTCGATCTCCTCGTTCACCGAGGCATCTTTTTCGATATAGGTGTCCGTGTGGGCGATATACGCCTCCGGCTGATAGTAGTCGTAATAGCTGATAAAATACTCCACCGCATTATGGGGGAAAAATTCCCGGAACTCCGAGCAGAGCTGGGCCGCCAGGGTCTTATTGTGGGCCAGCACCAGGGTGGGCCGGTTCAGCTTTTCGATCACCGAGGCCATGGTGAAGGTCTTGCCGGAGCCGGTAACGCCCATCAGGGTCTGCTCGTGCAGGCCCCAGCGGACACCGTTTGCCAGGGCCTCAATGGCCTGGGGCTGATCGCCGGAGGGGCGATAGTCTGAAACAAGCTGAAAATGATCCATGCTGCCTCCTTATGGCCGGACATACAGGCCGGATTGCAGCAGGGATACATAGTCCTCATCTGCCACAATGATATGATCTGCCAACCCGATTTCTACCGCATTCAGGGCCATCGCCAGCTGGCGGGTGGTCTGCACATCCTCATCAGAGGGCAGGGCCAGCCCGCTGGGGTGGTTATGGGCCAGCACCACCGAGGTGGCGTTCACCGCCAGCGCCATCTGCACGATCCGCCGAATGGGTACCGAAGCCGAATTGACACTGCCCTCACCCACCTCCTGGCAGGAGAGGACCTTGCACTTGGCATCCATGCACAGGATAAACACCGTTTCATTTCTTCTGCCATGGAAAAACGGCACCAGATAGCTGCCGCACTGATCCACAGAGGTCAAAATCTTTTGGTTGCTTTGACGGCTGACCTGGTAAAACCGCCCGGCCTCCATGACCAGTGTCAAGAAGGTGGCGGCATTGTCCCCCACGCCGGGCACCTTTTTCAGCTCCGCCGGGCCGGCATCCAGCACATTGGCAAAGGAGCCGAACTGCTCCAGCAGGCTGTGGGCAAGCTGATTGGTATCCTGCCGGGGAATACAATAAAACAGCAGCAGCTCCAGGGCCTGGTGCTCGTCAAAGTGATCCAAGCCCTCTTTGAGAAATCGCTGCCGCAGTCTTTGACGGTGGCCGTCATGGATCGACATTTATTTTCACCTCTGAAAGAATTTTACTTGCTATTTCCGGGTTTTCACGATAGAATATATGGAAGCGGAGCTTTTCGTCGAAATCTGCGGCGAAAGATTTTGAAAAAAATACGCATGATAAGGGATAAGATTTGATTGGAGGATCGTTATGGAAAATACGACCAATATATCCGAAATGCTGGATCTCATACCCCAGCCGGCCTTTTGTGTTCAGGACGGGCGGATCACCCGGCTCAACGCCGCCGCCAGAAGCCGAACGCTCAATGAGCAAACCTATATCAACGATCTGCTCGCCACCGGCAAGGAGGAATACAGCGCCTTTTCCGGCACCTGGCTCTATCTGAGCCTGCATATCGCCGGGCTGACCTGCGGTGCCTCCGTGACCCGCATGGAGGGCTGCGACCTGTTCGTTCTGGATGAGGATCAGGCCGATGAGCTGCAAGCCCTGGCTCTTGCAAGCCAGGAGCTGCGCCTGCCCCTGTCCGGGCTGCTGTCCATCTCCTCCCGGCTGTCCCGCTATGCCAAGGATACCGGCGACCCCAGCTTGCAGGATCTGTCCGCCAGGCTGAGCAGGGGCCTGTTCCGCTTGCTGCGGCCCATCTCCAACATGAGCGATGCCTACCGCTATACCCAGGATCCAACCCTCAAGAGCGAAAGCAGGGATGTGTGCAGCTTTCTGCGGGAGCATCTGGACGGCTGCGCCCAGGCCTTGCAGACCTGCGGCACGCCCCTGAACTATCAGCTTCCCCAGGAACGGATCTTCTGCCTGCTGGATACGGAAAAGCTGGAGCGGGCCCTGCACAACATTCTTCTCAATGCCGTAAAATTTTCCGTCCCCGGCAGCCCCATCGATGTAAAGCTGGCCCAGCGGAAGAACACCCTGTACCTGACCGTGCAGAGCCACAACGATCTGGCCCTGAGCGGCGACATTTTCAGCCGCTACCGCAGAGGCCCGGGCATTGAGGACGGGCGTATGGGCATCGGCCTGGGGCTGGTGCTGGTGCGGGCCGCTGCCACAGCCCATGGCGGCACGGTGCTGGTGGAGCAGCTGCCGGAGGATCTGGTTCGGCTGACCATGACCATTCCCATCCGCAAGCGGGCCGACACCACCGTGCATAGTCCCAAGCTGTCTGTGGATTATGCCGGCGGCTGGGATCACCGGCTGCTGGAGCTGTCGGAGGTGCTGCCGGTGGAGCTGTACCGCCCGGAGTGCAACGAATAAGCCGCTGGCACAATCAAACAATCCGATGTCATTCCGAGCCGGTACGCACACGGACGCGGAAATCCCCCGGCTTTTGCTCTTTGGCGGGATTGCTGCGCCAGATAAGCGGGCTGGTTCGCAATGACATTTTATTCTGCCCTGAGCACGGGGCGGAGGTACTGTCCCGTATAGCTGGCCTCCTGCCGGGCGACCTCCTCCGGCGTGCCGGTAGCGACGACCGTTCCGCCGCCGTCACCGCCCTCCGGGCCAAGGTCGATGATATAATCGGCGGATTTGACCACATCCAGATTATGCTCAATGACCAGCACCGTGTTCCCCGCGTCCACCAGCTGCTGCAGCACCTCGATCAGGCGATGCACATCTGCCGCATGGAGGCCGGTGGTCGGCTCGTCCATAATATAGATCGTCCGCCCGGTGGACACCCTCGCCAGCTCGGTTGCCAGCTTCACTCGCTGGGCCTCGCCGCCGGACAGGGTGGTGCTGGCCTGGCCCAGCTTCACATAGCCCAGGCCCACATCTACCAGGGTCTGTACCTTGCGGCGGAGCTTGGGCAGATTTTCAAAGAAATCCAGGGCCTCCTCCGCCGTCATATCCAGCACTTGGGCGATATTTTTGCCCTTGTACTGCACCTCCAGGGTTTCCCGGTTGTACCGGGCGCCGTGGCAGACCTCGCAGGGCACATACACATCGGCCAGGAAGTGCATCTCAATCTTCACCAGGCCGTCGCCGCAGCAGGCCTCGCAGCGGCCGCCCTTGACATTGAAGGAGAAACGGCCGGGGCCATAGCCCCGCATTTTGGCATCGTTGGTGGAAGCGAACAAATTTCTGATATCATCAAACAGCCCCGTATAGGTGGCGGGATTGGAGCGGGGCGTGCGGCCGATGGGGCTTTGGTCGATGTCAATGACCTTATCCAGAGCCTCGATGCCCACAATGCTCCGAACCTTTCCGGGACGGATCCGGGCGTGGTTCAGCCTGCCCAGGAGGGTCTTGTTCAGCACCTCATTGACCAGGCTGGATTTGCCGGAGCCGGACACACCGGTGACACATACAAATTCACCCAGGGGAATATCCACATCCACATCCTTCAGGTTGTTTTCCGCTGCGCCCAGAATACGCAGGGTCTTGCCGTTGCCTGAGCGCCGGGCGGATGGCACGGGGATTTTTTTCACGCCGGACAAATACTGCCCCGTCACGGACTCCGGGCAGGCCATAATATCCTCCAGCGTACCGGCGGCCACGATCTGACCGCCCCGGCTGCCCGCCCCCGGGCCTACATCCACGATAAAGTCCGCCGCACGCATGGTATCCTCGTCATGCTCCACAACGATCAGCGTGTTGCCCAGATCCCGCAGATGCTTCAGGGTCGCCAGGAGCTTGTTGTTGTCCCGCTGGTGCAGGCCGATGGACGGCTCGTCCAGGATATACAGCACCCCCACCAGAGAGGAACCGATCTGTGTTGCCAGGCGAATGCGCTGGCTCTCGCCCCCGGACAGGGAGCCGGAGGAGCGGGACAGGGTGAGGTAGCCCAGGCCCACATCCTGTAAGAATTGCAGCCGGGCACGGATCTCCCGGAGGATCTGCTGGGCCACCACGGCCATATTCCCCTCCAGGTGTAGCTGATCCAGAAATTCCAGGGCCTTGCCCACACTCATGTCGCAGAAATCCATGATCCCCAGGCCGCCCACGGTGACCGCTCTGGCAATATCCGACAGCCTTTTTCCCCCGCAGGCCGGGCAGGGCGCCATGGACATACACTCCGCCAGCTCCTTCCGGGCCGCATCGGACTGGGTCTGCTGGTAGCGGCGGGAGATATTGTTCATAACGCCCTCAAAGGGCTGCTCCAGCACGCCCATGCCGCTGCCCCGGTTGTAGGTCATGCGCAGCTTTTCCTCCCCGGTGCCGTACAGGATCACCTGCACCGCCTCCGGCGAAAGCTGGGAAAAGGGCGCCGTCAGAGAAAAATGGTATTTCTGTGCCAGAGCTTCAAAATACATTCTGAAAATGGAGTCCGTGCGGGCATTGTTCCAGCCGGAAACCTGGATCGCACCGCCGAAAATGGACTTGGACTTGTCCGGCACCACCAGCTCCGGGTCGGCCACCATCTGATAGCCCAGGCCGGTGCAGTGGGGGCAGGCTCCCGCCGGATTGTTGAAGGAGAACATTCTCGGCTCCAGCTCCGACAGGCTGATGCCACAGTCCTCGCAGGCGTAGTTCTGGGAAAAGCTCAGCTCCTCCCCGGTGGCGGGGAGCTGAATGATCACCAGGCCGCCGGAATGGGAGCAGGCTGTTTCGATGGAGTCCGCCAGGCGGCGGCGCATACCCTCCTTGCGCACCAGACGGTCCACAACGATCTCAATATTGTGCTTTTTATTTTTCTCGCAGGGGATCTGCTCGGTCAGGTCGTACAGGATGCCGTCCAGCCGCACCCGGGTGAAGCCGGACTTCCGGGCATCCTCAAAGATTTTTTTATGCTCGCCCTTTTTCCCCCGAATGACCGGGGAGAGAATGACAAAGCGGGTCCCCTCGGGCATCAGCTCCACCCGATCCACGATCTGATCCAGGGTCTGGCGGCGGATCTCCTTGCCGCATCTGGGGCAGTGGGGAATACCCACTCTGGCCCACAGCAGGCGCAGGTAGTCATAGATCTCCGTCACCGTACCCACGGTGGAGCGGGGATTTTTCGAGGTGGTTTTCTGGTCGATGGAAATGGCAGGGGAAAGGCCCTCAATGGAGTCCACATCCGGCTTATCCATCTGGCCCAAAAACATACGGGCGTAGGAGCTGAGGCTCTCCACATACCGCCGCTGGCCCTCGGCATAGATGGTGTCGAAGGCCAGGCTGGATTTGCCGGACCCGGACAGACCGGTGAACACGATCAGCCGGTCCCTGGGAATGGTCAGATCCACATTTTTCAGGTTGTTCTCTCTCGCTCCCCGAATGATAATCTGGTCGTTCATAAGTGCCTCCCCATAAATGGGTATCTTTTGGAATGATAGAGGTATTATATCACAAAAAATCAAAATGTACAAGAAAAACTGTTTTCTTCCCCTACTGGCAAATTGTCGGAAAGTTCGCCTTTTTTGACGGCTTTTTTTAGTGGCATTGCCTTGCGGAACATACTTGCTTTTTACACCGATGGAATGGTATAATAAATATGCGAAAGGGAGCCTCAAAACCGCAGGCCCGGCATCCGGCCCCATCTGATGATTTTAGAGGCGACCGAAATAAATAACGAAGTGAGGCAGCAGCCGATGATCACATTCCGAGAAAAAATTAAAATCTTTACCGGCAATTCCAATCCTGCATTTGCCCAGAATGTCTGCAAGGAGCTGGGCATTTCCCTGGGCGCCGCAGAGGTAAAAACCTTTTCCGACGGCGAGGTTTCCGTCTCGCTCAACGAAACTGTCCGCGGTGCGGATGTGTTCCTGATCCAGTCCACCTGCAAGCCGGTGAATGATCACCTGATGGAGCTTCTGGTGATGATCGACGCCTGCCGCCGGGCCTCTGCCGACCGGATCACCGCCGTCATTCCCTACTTTGGCTATGCCCGCCAGGATCGCAAGGCCAAGAGCCGGGATCCCATCTCCGCCAAGCTGGTGGCCAATATGCTCACCGCCGCCGGAGCCGACCGGATCCTGACCATGGATCTTCACGCCGCCCAAATCCAGGGCTTTTTCGACATTCCTCTGGATCACCTGCTGGGCAATCCCACCTTCGTCAACTACTACCTGAACAAATTCCCGGAGGATCAGTACGACCACAGCAGCTTCGTGGTGGTGGCCCCGGATGTCGGCTCCGTCACCAGAGCCAGAGCCTTTGCCGCCAAGGTGCATATGGGCCTGGCCATTGTGGACAAGCGCCGGCCCAAGGCCAATGTCTGCGAGGTCATGAATGTCATCGGCGATGTGCAGGACAAGACCTGCATCATGTACGACGACCTGGTGGACACCGCCGGTTCCCTGTGCAACGCCGCCCGGGCGCTTATCGAGGTGGGCGGCGCCAAGGAGATCTATGCCTGCGCCACACACGGCGTGCTGTCCGGCAACGCCTTCCAGCGGCTCGAGGAAAGCCCCATCAAGGAGCTGGTGGTTCACAACACCATTCCCCTGGCGGGCAACACCCCCAGCGGCAAGATCCGGCAGCTGGATGTGGCCCCCATCTTCGCCCGCGCCATTCAGCATGTCCACAGCGGCACCTCCATTGCCGATCTGTTCTAAGGCCATGCTTGGAAGGGAACAGGAGCTTTGGCTCATTGTGGGCCTGGGCAATCCCGGCCCGGAATACGCCCGCACCCGGCACAACAGCGGCTTCCGGGCGGTGAGCCTGCTGGCCGACAAGCTGGGCTGTAAAATCGACAAGGGCAAATTCCAGGGCTTGTACGGGCAGACCGTGTGGCAGGGCAGGAAGCTCCTGCTGCTGAAGCCCCAGACCTATATGAACCTGTCCGGCCGCTCGGTCTTGCAGCTATCCGCCTTTTTCCGCATTCCGCCCCAGCGGATCATCGTCCTGTTCGACGATATCTCCCTGCCCCCCGGTCGGCTTCGGGTGCGTGCCGACGGTTCCGCCGGCGGGCATAACGGCATCAAATCCATCATTGCCGAGCTGGGCAGCGAGGATTTCCCCCGTGTGAAGATCGGCGTAGGCGCCAAGCCCCACCCGGAGCAGGATCTGGCCGACTGGGTGCTTTCCCCCTTCTCCGATGCCGAGGAACAGGATCTGCAGTCCGCATTGGAGCGTGCAGCCGATGCCGCTCTGTGCATCATCGAAAAGGGCGTGCCGGAGGCAGCTAACCGGTACAACGGCAGTAAGCCGTAAATTGTAAAACAATGTTATATTCACCACGGAAATGGGGATTTTTCCCCATTTCCGCATTGTTGCGTGGAGGTATAAATGGATTTTTTATGTGCAGCCCTGGAGACCATGCCGGAATTTCAGGCGTTGCTGAAAAGCATTGCCCGGGGCAGAAGCGCCGCCGTCACCGGCATCGGGCAGATCAACCGCAGCCATATTCTCGCCGCCCTGCGGCAGCGGACACAGCAGCCCATGGTGCTGGTGTGCCAGGACGATATGGCCGCCCGCAGGCTTCAGGAGGAGCTGAAGGCCTTTCTGGGTGCGGACATTCCCGTCCTCCCCTCCCGGGAGCTGACCCTCTATGATACCGCCGTGGTGTCCCGTGCCTGGGAGCAGAAGCGGCTGCGGCTGCTGTACGACCTGTACCTGGGCCGGATCCCCACCCTGATCCTCCCCTGGGATGCTCTGAGCCAGCGCACCGTTCCGCCCCAGACCCTGGCCAAAGCCGCTTTTACCCTGGAGGTCGGCAAGGAATACGATCTGGAAGCCCTGCAAAAGCGGCTCGCCGGCGCAGGCTATACCCGCTGCGCCATGGTAGAGGGGCCGGGGCAGTTTTCCGTGCGGGGGGACATTGTGGACATCTTCTCACCTGCCGCCGATCGGCCGGTGCGTGGAGAATTTTTCGGTGATGAGCTGGACACCATGGGCCTGTTCGACCCGGACACCCAGCGGCGAACGGAAAATCTGGATGCCGTCACCGTTCTGCCCGTGGGCGAGACCCAGCCCAGCCTCCACAGCGGGGGTGTGGCCGGCCTGTGTGCCGATCTGCGCAGTCTGATTGCCCGGCAAAAACGGCGGAAAAATCTGAACACCGCCCTGATCTCCACCCTGGAACGGGATCTGGAAAAGTATGAAAACGGCCTGAGCAACCCCGCCTCCGACCGATATATGGCCCTGATCTACCCCGAAATGGCCGTAGCTGCCGACTTTGCGCCCCGGGATGCCCTGTGGATCCTCTGCGACCAGGGCAATCTGAAGCGTGCCGCCCGCACCCGCACCGAGGCCCTGGGCTTGCAGCTGGACAATCTGCTCCAGGGCGGGCTGGTGGCCGGGGAGCTGTGCGACTACGCCTGCCAGTGGGAGGATTTCTGCCAGCGGCTCAAAGGGCGCACCGTGGTGTACTTCGATGCCTTCGGCGGCAGCTCCTACCCGGAGCAAAATCCCCCCAAGGAGCTGCTGCCCATGGTTGCCAAGCAGCTTCCCGGCTACGGCGGCAATCTGGAAACCGCCGCCTCGGACCTGGCCCACTATCAGAAGCTGGCGTTTTCCGCTCTGGTGCTGTGCGGTACCCGCCGCCGGGCAGAGCTGCTCCAGGAAATGCTCAGCAGCAAGGGCCTTTCCGCACTTCTGTGCATTCCGCTCACGGGTCTGCCGCAGCCGGGACAAATTCTGTTGACAGAGGGCAGCCTGCCCTTTGGCATGGAATACCCGGACAGCAAGCTGGTAATTCTCACCGAGGGGCAGCTTTTGGCCCAGAGCGCCCCCAAAAAGCGGGGCAAAAAGACTGCCGCCACCAACCGGCAGAAGCTCAATTCCTTTACCGATCTGTCCCCTGGCGATCTGGTTGTACACGAAAACCATGGTATCGGCCGCTTTGTGGCCGTGGAGCAGATCAAAATTGACGGCGTGGTAAAGGATTACATCAAAATCGCCTATCAAGGCTCCGACACCCTGTTCGTCCCCGCCAGCCAGCTGGATCTGGTGAGCAAATACATCGGCGGCGGCGAGGAAGCCGTGGTGCGCCTGAATAAGATCGGCTCCGATGCCTGGCAGAAAACCAAGGCCAAGGCCCGCCGCTCCGCCAAGGATATGGCCGGGGAGCTGATCCGGCTCTATGCCGCCCGGCGGCGGCAGGAGGGCTATGCCTTCTCCGCCGACACCCCCTGGCAGCAGGAATTTGAGGACAATTTCCCCTACCCGGAGACCGATGATCAGCTCCGCTGCATCTCGGAGATCAAGGCGGATATGGAGTCCCCCGTACCCATGGACCGCCTGCTCTGCGGCGATGTGGGCTTCGGCAAGACCGAGGTGGCCCTGCGGGCGGCGATGAAAGCCATTATGGACGGCAAGCAGGTTGCCATTCTGGTGCCCACCACGGTGCTGGCCCAGCAGCACTACCAAACCGCCCTGGCCCGCTTCCGGGGCTTCCCGGTGAATATCGAGGTGCTCAGCCGCTTCCGCTCCTCCGCCGAGCAGAGGCGCACCCTGCAAAACCTCCGCGCCGGCTCGGCGGACCTGGTGATCGGCACTCACAAGCTGCTGCAAAAAAGAGTGGAATTTAAGGATCTGGGCCTGCTGATCGTGGACGAGGAGCAGCGCTTCGGCGTGAGCCACAAGGAACGGCTGAAGGAGATGTCCAAGGGCGTGGATGTGCTGACCCTGTCCGCCACACCC
>CAYLHM010000017.1:11473-13500 GCA_964383485.1 uncultured Oscillospiraceae bacterium | reverse complement strand
GGTTCTTTGCTGCGCTATAATTACAGATGTTCTCCGGGGGCGCACCAGACCGGCAGCCCCGCCACATAGGTGGCGCAGACATCCAGCGTTTCATTCAGCACCACCAGATCGGCATCCATTCCGGGGGCGATCGTACCCTTGCCCTCCAGACCGATCAGCTTGGCGGGATTGGCGGTGAGCAGCGGGATCACCTTCTCCACGCTCTCGCCGGTAAAGCGAACCAGGTTTTTCAGCGCCTGGCCGGTCGTCAGCGTGGAGCCCGCACGCACGCCGGTGTCCGCTAGAACCGCATCCCCATCCCGCACCACCACATCATTGACCCCCAGCTTATACTGCCCATCGGGCAGACCGGCGGCCTGGATGGAGTCGGTAATGGCGACCACCCGATCCCAGCCCTTGCAGCGCAGGAGCATACGCACCGTGCCGGGGTGGAGGTGGCGGCCGTCACAGATGGCCTCGCACCACACATCCCGCTCCAGCACCGCACCCATGATGGCCGGACGGTGCTGGTGGAACAAGGCCATAGCATTGAAGGTGTGGGTACAGGCCTTTGCGCCGGCATCGATGGCGCTGATAGCCGTTTCATAATCTGCGCCGGAGTGACCGATGGCCACCGTCACCTCGCCCGCGATCTGACGGATCATGTCCACGACTCCAGGCACCTCCGGGGCCACGGTGATGTAGCGGACAGCGCCGGATGCGGCCTCCTGATAGCGGCGGAACAGCGCCGCATCGCCGGAGCGCAGCAGATGCTCGGGCATAGCACCCTTATAATCCGGGGACAGGAATGGGCCTTCCAGGTGGATGCCCAGGAGCTTTGCACCTCGGATGGGGCTGTCCATCGCGGCCCGGGCCTGGGCAATAGACCAAAGGGTTTGCTCCTCGGAGTCGGTAAGAATGCTGCACAGCCAGCCGGTCGTACCATGGGCCGCAAAAAAGCGGGAGATGGTTGCAAAGCCTTCGCCGTCCGCAGCGTTCACATCTACCCCGCCGCCGCCATGGGTATGGATGTCCAAAAAGCCGGGAACCAGCATTTTACCCGCCAGATCCACAATGCGGCAGTCGGAGGTGGGCGGCGCATCGATAGCCGCAATTTTACCCGCCCGCACCAGCAGAGAGGCGGAACGAAATCGGCCGTCTAAATAGACAAGCCCATTTTGAAACAGAAGTTCTTCCATGGCACGGATCAGAAGGGCTGGGCCGAGGCCACAGCGTTGGCATAGATGGCGGCATCCGGGTGGTTCTGGAGCAGAGAGGCCGGGAAATGGGCGGTAACAGGGCCATAGGCCGCCTGTCGAACCACGGCCCGGTGCCACTCACGGAAAACGCCCAGCCGCACCTTCCGTGCGGACAGGATCTGCTTGATGCCGATGGTGATGGCCTGACTGGGCATGGCATCAATGGCGCCGCCCCGGTCGCCGATGGCGTTGGCGGTACGGGTTTCAGGGGTCAGCTTCACCACTCGGGTACCCAGAGCGGCAAATTCCTCGGCGGTCAGATCCTCCCGGGCCTCATTGAAAGCCAGATGCCCATTGATGCCGATGCCGCCAAAGGCCACATCCACGCCGCCCAGCTCCTCGATCAGCCGATCCCCCATGCCCGGATCTACGGGATCAGGGAACACCCGCTGCTCCGGCGGCATCAGCAGCTCGGTGGCGATCTGGGAATAGACTGCCCTGTTCATAAAACCGCGGAAGGACAGGGGGCTGGCCTCGTCAATGTAGCTGCCGTCGTCATTCAGATATTCGTCCATGTTGAAGAACCAGCAGTTCTTCAGGCTGAGATGCTCCCGGTTCACCAGCCGCACAAAGATGGGATATTGGCCCACTGGCCCTACCGGGCAGATGAGGACCGTTTTGCGCCCTGCGGCGTTGTTCTCCCGGATGGTGGAGATCATCTCAAGAGCCAGCTCATAAAAAACCTCTCCCGAATCACCCATCTTGACTACGGGGATTTTGGCATCCCGGCCCAGCTCCTGGGCGCTTAGCTGAAAGTAATTCATATGCAACATCCTTTCTCGAAAATAA
>CAYLHM010000017.1:0-11373 GCA_964383485.1 uncultured Oscillospiraceae bacterium | reverse complement strand
GTGTCGCAGGTCAGGGGCGCCCAGGCCAGATAGTGCGGGGCTGCGGTATCATCGCCGCACTTATAAAAGTTGGCTGCCGCCTCGCCGGAAAAGGTGAATCCCGGAAAGTACAGCCTGAGAAAGTCCGCAGGAACGGCAAAGGTCACGCCCCATCCCCCTGCTGCGGCAAAGGGTTCGATTTGAAACTGCTCCATGCAGTTTGGGATTTGCCGGACCCGCATAGGCCGCCCGGCGCCAAAGCCCAGTACCATCGTCCCAAGAGGATTGCATTCAAAATTCAAATAGCGGTCATCCGTCTTGTCCGGGGCAAAGAAAAATTCCAGGCAGCTATCCCGGCACACCGGGTCCAGCGGGCCGGTATAAGTGGCACGGGTGGGGCATTCCTCCGCCTCCAAGCGCAGATAAAGGCGCTCGCCGTCGTGGCAGGCCCGGAACCAGGCGGCCACAGGGCAAGGGGGCAGCCAGCCAGTGTGGGTCAGCGAAATTTGAGCCGGCGCCGACCAGTCCGGCCCGGCGGTGCGGGGCACAAAATAAGCGGGAACGGGCATAGGCAGACCCTCCAAACAATTCCTCATTCCCCTCAAGTTTAGCAAGAATTTCCGTGCTTGTCAAGGATTTTATACGAAAGAAGCTCCAATTCGGCTTGTGCGGCAGCTTTTTTTCCTCCTGCGGCATAATTTACAAAAAAAATAAAAAAAGGGGGTTGCAATTTGGTTAATATTATGCTAGAATAGAGCCAATTCCAGCGACAGCAAAGCTGGACTGAAAAACAAGCTAAAGGAGATTGCCTATGCCACTGGTTCCTATGAAAGCTATTCTGGATGCGACCGAGAAGTACAATTACGCTCAGGGCGCTTTCAATGTCAATGCCGTCTGCCAGGCGAAGGCGGTCATTGAAGTACACGAGATGTTCCGCTCCGCTGCGATCCTGCAGGGTGCAGACCTGGCCAATGCCTTCATGGGAGGCCGCACAGACTTCGCCAACGGGACCCTGGAGGATAAGAAAAAAGGCGCCCTGAACATTGCAAATGCTGTGAAAAAGTACGGCGAAAACAGCCCCATCCCGATTGCACTGCATCTGGATCACGGCAAAGATCTGGATTCCTGCGTGGCCGCCATTTCGGGCGGCTATACCTCCGTTATGATCGACGGCTCCTCGCTGCCCTTTGCGGAAAATGTGGAGCTGACCCGGGAAGTGGTCAAGTATGCCCATGAGCGGGGCGTTACCGTAGAAGGGGAACTGGGTGTTCTGGCCGGCGTGGAGGATCATGTCTTTGCCGCCAACTCCACCTACACCAACCCCATGGATGCGGTGAAATTCTTCCGGCAGACCGGGGTGGATGCCCTGGCCATCAGCTACGGCACCAAGCACGGTGCCAACAAGGGCAAGGATACCGTCATCCGCAAGGAGATCGCCATCGCCACCAAGGAGTGTATGCTCCACGAGGGCATCGAGGGTACCCTGGTCAGCCACGGCTCCTCCACCGTACCCCAGTACATCGTCCGGGAAATCAATGCCCTGGGCGGCGATATTCATGATGCTTATGGCATCCGCAAGGAGCAGCTCAAAGAAGTCTCCAAGCTGGGCATCCGCAAAATCAATGTGGATACGGACATCCGCTTGGCGGTGACTCGGAACCTGCGGGAGCTGTTCTGGAACGAGCCCAAGCTCCGCACAAGCCCCTCCATCGGCGGCATCTACGAGCTGCTGGTGGAAAAGCCCTCCGCCTTTGACCCCAGAGTGTTCTTCCCGCCCATCATGGACACCGTGATGTACGGCAATGTGCCGGATGAAGATGTGGCACGGATCGTTGACTGCATCGAGCGGGGCGTGAAAGAGGTCGTCGGCACCCTGATCGTGGAATTTGACAGCGTTGGCAAGGCGCCGCTGATCGAGGCGGTCACGCTGGACGAGATGGCCGAGCGTTACCGCAAGAAGGGAATTTGAAAATGGGCAATAATATTCTCATCGCCCATGGCGGCGGCCCCACCGCTGTGATCAACTGTTCTTTGCAGGGCGTGATCGAGGCTGCCCGGGCCTCGGGGCAGGTAGATCGGATCTACGCCGCCCGCTTTGGCGCAGAGGGCATTCTGAAAGGCGACCTCATCGACCTGACCGATGTGCCCGCCGAAACCGTTTCCCGCCTGCGGGATACCCCCGCCTCCGCCATCGGCTCCTGCCGGCGGAAGCTGGGAGAAAAAGATTATCCCACTGTTTTGGAAACCCTGAAAAAATTTGACATCGACTGCTTCTTCTACAACGGCGGCAACGACTCTATGGACACCTGCCATAAGGTCCATGTGCTTGCCCAGCGGGAGGGCCTGGATCTGCGGGTCATCGGCATTCCCAAGACCATGGACAACGATTTGGAGCTTACCGACCACTGCCCGGGCTTCGGTTCCGCCGCCCGGTACGCCGCACTGAGTGCCTGTGAATTGGCGCTGGATGCCTCCGGCTTGCCGATCCATGTGGTGGTGCTGGAGCTGATGGGCCGCAACGCCGGCTGGGTCACTGCCGCCAGCGCTTTGGCCGCCCGGCTGACGGACTGCGCAGTTTTGACCTATCTGCCGGAAGTGCCGGTGGATGAGGACAAAATGCTCAGCGACATTGCGGCGGCCTACGCCAAAGGCAAGGGCCTGCTGGTCACCGTCAGTGAGGGTATTTGCGGCCTGGACGGGAAGCCCCTGGCGGACACCGGCATTGTGGACGGCTTTGGCCACACGGTTCCCGGCGGCGCTGCACAGCATATTTCCGACGCGATCATGCAAAAGCTGGGGCTGAAATCCCGGGCGGAAAAGCCGGGCCTGCTGGGTCGGGCCAGTATCCCCTATGTATCGCCTGTGGATCGGGAGGAGGCCTACGCCGTGGGCGCCCATGCTGTGCAGGCGGCTTTGGCGGGGGAGAGCGGCTGCATGGTCGCCATCAACGCCGAGCGTACGCCGGAATACCGCAGCTCCCTGTCGCTGGTCCCCCTTTCCGGGGTCGCAAACGCAGAAAAGAAATTCCCGCCGGAGTGGATCGTGGACGGCAACAGGATCGCAGATGCGTTCTTCGATTATGCGCTGCCCCTAATGGGCGGGGATCTGCCCCAATATGCCCTGCTGAGAAAGTGAGGGAAGGGCTATGAAGCATATTTATCTGAATTTGAAGCGTTTTGATACGCCCGTGGAGTACGGCGGTGTGAACCGCCTGGCCCCGGTGCAGGATTGGGGCGCCGCCGTGGTGTGCGGCACCCAGGATCCGCTGAAAAAATACGACCCGGCCCAGGTGGAGTTTGTCCAATATCTGCCGGAGGCCCACCTGCTGAACGCCGTGGCGGCGCTGAACGAGGGCAGCCCCGTGCAGATCGGCAGCCAAGGCGTCTACCGGGCGGATACCGCCGTGGGCGGCAACTTCGGGGCCTTTACCACAAACCGCACTGCCAATATTGTAAAGGCGATGGGCTGTACCTCCACGCTCATCGGTCATTGCGAGGAGCGCAATGACAAAAAAGGCATTTTGGCCGAAGCCGGCATCACGGATACCGCTGCGGTGAACCGCCTGCTCAATCAGGAGATCCTGTGCGCCCAGAAAGCCGGCCTGACCGTGCTTTACTGCATCGGCGAAACCGGCGAGGAACAGGCGCACTGGCAGCAGGTGCTTGGCGAGCAGCTGGATGTGGGCCTGGCCGGAGCAGACAAGAGCAAAATCGTCATCGCCTATGAGCCGGTATGGAGCATCGGCCCGGGCAAGACCCCGGCGGATAAGCCTTACATCGAGAAGATCGCCCATTTCGTCAAGGAGCGCACCGGCGGCATGGATGTGGTGTACGGCGGCGGCCTGAAAGCCGATAATGCAGCCATGCTGGCCTCCATTGCTCAAATCGATGGCGGCCTGATTGCCCTGACCCGGTTCACCGGTGAGATCGGGTTTTATCCCGAGGAATATTTGGAAATCATCCGCCTGTATTTGGGCGAGTAAGGGGGAGCTGCATGAAGCATTTTGAATTTGAGTATGGCCATGGGACCATGGGGGCAGAGCTGCCCGACAGCACCGATGTGTTTATCCCCGGTCAGACGGTGGCGGATCCGCCGTGTCTGCCCCAGGACTGGGACAGTCTGTACAAGGCCACCCAGGAGAGCATCCGCAACCCCATCGGCATGAAGCCCCTGTCGGAGCTTGCCCACAAGGGCAGCACCGCCGTCATCGTAATTCCCGACATTGTCAAGGGCGGCTGCCAGCCCACCGCCCACCGGAAGGTGGCGATCCGGGTCATTCTGGATGAGCTGTACGCCGCAGGCGTGGAAAAAAAGGATATCCTGCTGCTGTTTTCCAATGGTCTGCACCCCCGCACCACCACTGCAGAGGCAAAACAGATCCTGGGCGACGACCTTTTCAATGAGTTCTACTGGACACATCAGATCGACAGCCACGACAGCGAGGACTATGACCACTTGGTAGACCTTGGCTGCACCCAGCGGGGCGACCGGGTCATTATGAACAAGTATGTGTTCGAGTGCGACCTTCCCATCCTGATCGGGCACACCCAGGGCAACCCCTACGGCGGCTACTCCGGCGGCTACAAGCACTGCGCCACCGGCATCACCCACTGGCGCTCCATCGCCTCCCACCATGTACCCGATGTCATGCACCGGCCGGACTTTACCCCGGTGTCCGGCAAGAGCCTCATGCGTACCAAGTTTGACGAAATCGGAATGTACATGGAAGAAAAGATGGGCCATCCCTTCTTCTGCTGTGATGCCGTGCTGGATACCGCTTCCCGCCAAATCGCCATCTTCTCCGGCTATGCCAAGGAGATGATGCCCCTGTCCTGGGAGGTGGCCGACAAGCGGACATATGTCCCCTTTGCAGAGAAAAAGTACAATGTGATGGTCTTTGGTATGCCCCAGAACTTCCACTACGGCAACGGCATGGGCACCAATCCCATTCAGATGATGCAGGCACTCAGCGCCCAGGTCATCCGCCATAAGCGTGTGATGACGGACAACTGTGTGATCATCTGCTCCAGCATCTGCAACGGCTACTTCCACGACGAGCGCTGGCCCTATCTGCGGGAGCTATATGAGCTGTTCCAGCACGATTACATGAACACCCTGGCGGACATGAACCGCTACGGCGAGTATTTCGCCACCAGGCAGGATTACATCGACAAGTACCGCTTCGCCAATGCGTTCCATCCCTTCCACGGCTTCTCCATGATGAGCTGCGGCCACATTGCGGAAATGAACACCGCCGCCATCTACATTGTAGGCGCCCAGGAGCCGGGCATTGCCAGGGGAATGGGCCTGAAGACCCGTGCCACCTTCGAGGAAGCGCTGGCCGATGCACAGAAGAAATATGTGGGGCCGGAGCCGAATATTCTGGCTCTGCCCAAGGCGTTCAAGCTCAGTGCCGTACACCTTTGCATGAAGGATGAGGGCTATGACGGCACCAGCGGCCACCATTAACCGTTGTGCGTAAATGTCCGGCAGATCCGGCGTTCGATTTTTCGCAGCAAATCTATTCAGTAAAGGAAGGTGTCCTATGGAAACAAAGAACAAAAAACCAAACACAGAGTCGTTGGCCATGGAAGCACTGAAGCGGAAAAAGAGAAAAGCCAAGCTGATCAACACAGGCTGGCTGCTCCTTTCCCTGGCAGTGGCGGTTTTGCTGCTGTATGTGCTGTCCATCACACCCAAGACCAAACGGGCATTCCCCTTCTTAGACAAGATCTTCGCCGCCATTCCAAAAATGGCGATCGAGCGGGATGCCCTGTGGGGCGACTTCTGCAGCAGTATGATCTGCGTAGCCAGCGGTTTTTCTCTGGGCTTCATTACCGCTTTGCCAGTGGCATTCCTCATGGCCTGGTATATGCCGGTGCGTAAGATCATCGAGCCTTGGATCAACTTCATCCGCAACATCCCCGCACTGGCCTACGCACCTCTGATCGTCATCGCCGCCGGCGTTGGCCGCACCCCCGCCATCATCCTGATCTGGCTGTGTACCTTTATGACCATGTCTATCACGATCTACGGCGGCATTCGCAACATCGACAACACACTGGTCAAGGCCGCAAAAGTTCTGGGAGCCAACGATGTGGATATCTTCTTCCGCATTACCCTCCCGGCCACCGTTCCCTTTATCATCACCGCTGTGCGGCTGGGCCTCGGCTCTGCCCTGACCACCCTTCTGGCAGCGGAATCCACCGGCGCTCAGGCAGGTCTCGGTATGCGCATCCGGTATCTGTCCTCCACCTTCGAGTCTGATGCCATGCTTCTGTACATCATTATCATCGGCCTCATCGGCCTGATCCTCAACATGATCGTCAATTTCATTGAAAGGAGGCTCACCTCATGGGCGGAGAAGAGAGAAGACCAGTAAAGATCCATATTGAAAATGTCAAGAAAGAGTATGTGGGCGACCGCGGCACCACCGTGGCCCTCAACGGTGTCACGCTGGACATCATGGAAAACGAGTTTGTCTGCGTGGTCGGCCCCTCCGGCTGCGGCAAGTCCACCCTCCTCAACATTTTGGCGGGTCTGCACGAGGCCACCAGCGGCACCTGCTACCTGGACGGCAAGCCTATTCAGGGTACCGGCGTGGAGCGGGGTGTCGTGTTCCAGCAGTACGCCCTGTTCCCCTGGCAGACCGTGAAGAAAAATGTTATGTTCGGCCCCAAAATGCGCCGCCTGCCCAAGGCAGAGTGTGAAGCCATCGCAGACAAATATATCAAGATGGTCGGCCTGGAGGATTTTGCCAACTCCTACCCCAAGGAGCTGTCCGGCGGCATGAAGCAGCGTGTTGCTATCGCCCGTGCCTACGCCAACAACCCGGAGGTGCTGCTGATGGACGAACCCTTCGGCGCTCTGGACGCACAGACTCGTGCCCAGCTCCAAACCGAGCTGCTGAAAACCTGGGAGGAAGAGAAGAAGACCTGTTTCTTCATCACCCACGATGTGGACGAAGCCATCCTGCTGGCACAGCGGGTGGTCATTATGTCCGCCCGTCCCGGCCGCATCAAGCGCATCGTGGACATTAACATCCCTTACCCCCGGGATCAGAGTACCAAAAACGATCCTGAGTTCATGCGCCTGAAGGCCGAAATCTGGAACGAGGTCTATCAGGAATATCTGGAAGTCAGAAAATAAGACCGGCATATCTATGTTTGTTTTATGTAGCCTGACCGCAAATGTGCGGTAAATATACAGGTAAAATTTAGGAGGAACTTACAATGAAGAAACTTTTCGCACTGCTGCTCGCTCTGGTGATGGTTCTGTCTCTGGCAGCCTGCAGCACCAACAACAACACGGAAACCGACCCCCCTGCAAACAGCACCAACCCCCAGACAGACGGAACCGACCCCGTCGAATCTACGCCTGACCCCATTACTCTGCGCATTGCCTATATGCCCAACTACGCTTCCATGTGGGCAGTCATGACCGGCATCAACCACGGCGAGTTCGCCGAGGAAGGCATCACCATCGAGCTGACCCCCTTCCAGGACGGTCCTTCTGAAATCGCCGCTATGGAAGGCGGCTCCATCGACCTGGCCTACATCGGCAAGGGCGCACACCGTCTGTGCATCCTGGGCAGCGCCATCATCTTTGCCCCCAGCTCCGTCCATACCTCCGACAAGGTCATCGTCACCGCCGAGTCCGGCATCAAGGAGCTGTCCGACCTGGCCGGCAAGAAGATCGGCTACAACCCCGGCTCTTCCTCCGAGACTACTCTGGACAATGCACTGGCCAACGCCGGTTTGACCCGTGACGATGTGACCCTGAACGCTCTGGATCCCGACTACATGGTCGCTGCCATGCTGTCCGGTGACCTGGACGCCTGCGTCACCTGGAACCCCTACAGCAACCAGATCCTGACCTCTCTGGAGGGCAGCTGGGAGCTTGAGTTCACCGACGGCTCCACCAATATGTCCAGCTGGATTTGCCTGCCCTCCTACGCCGAGTCCAACCGTGACACCCTGGTTCGCTTCAGCCGCGCCCTGTACAAGGCCATGGATTGGGGCTCCCAGCCTGAGAACGCCGACCAGGTCGCTCAGTGGTGCGCCAATGAGACCAAGACCGATGTCAGCGCCATGGTGAGCCAGTGGGGCGATGCCACCTGGTTTGACATTGCTACCATGAAGGCCGATCTTGCCAGCGGGCAGATGGAAGCCTACTATGAGGGCGTACAGAACGATATGCTCCAGGGCGGCTCCATTGAAGCGGGCGATGTCAGCGAGGTCTCCAACTGGGTCCTGCTGGATGTTATGAAAGAGGCTCTGGATCAGGTCGGCTGATCCGACATCCCCATGAACAAATCAGAAATAACTTAAAAATGGACCCTGTGGGGCGGACTCGCTGTGCCCGTTCCCGCAGGGTCTTCCCTTATGGAGGCAAAAAGTGATGAAGATCAAAGTGGAATATGACCGCAGCGGTACGGAAGCTCTGGCATTTGCCGCTCAGGAGCTGAAGGACTATCTGGAGCGGATGCTATCGGCAGAGGAAGGCTGCTGGAGCGCCGCTCTGACTGTGGCCGGGTGTGCGGATACAGCAGCGGATTGGTTTGAAGTGCAGCTTTCCCCGGAAGCGGGAAGCGTTGCCGGCAGCAGCGGCCGTGCGGTCTTATTGGGCGTGTATGATCTTCTGCGCCGCCTGGGCTGCCGGTTCCTTGCCCCCGGAAAAGAGAATGAACTCGTTCCGCATATTCGTCGGGCGGATCTAGCACTGGGCTATGTGCATCAGGCCTCCTTCTGCCACCGGGGCGTGTGCATCGAGGGCGCAAACAGCCGGGAAAATGTACTGGACTTCATCGACTGGCTGCCCAAGGCAGGCTACAACAGTTTTTTCCTGCAATTCAAGGTTCCCTATACATTCTTCGCCCGGTGGTACCACCATGAGCGGAACCCTCTGCGGGAGGCCGAGCCCTATGAAGTCTCCGATGCGGTGGCGGATATGGAATGTGCGGAGCAGGCGCTGCGCAGGCGCGGTCTGCTGCTGCACAAGGTGGGTCACGGCTGGACGGGGGAAGTGCTGGGCTATGAACCGGCAGGCTGGAAAGAAACCCCGCCCCTTACAGAAGAAAAGCGTCCTTTTGCCGCACTGGTAGGCGGAAGGCGGGAGCTGTTCCTGGATATTCCCGCCGACACCAACCTGTGCCTGTCCAATCCGGAGGCGGTGAAGCGTTTTGAGGACTTGGTCGTCCGATATGTCCGGGAGAACCCGAACTTGGACTATTTGCACATTTGGCTGGCGGACGAGTATAACAATGTCTGCGAATGTGACAAGTGCCGCCGGACAACGCCCTCTGACCAGTATGTAGCCCTTCTAAATCAAATTGACCGCCGGCTGAGCCGGGAGGGGCTGGATGTGCGCCTCGTGTTCCTGCTGTATCAGGAGCTGCTGTGGCCGCCAGTCCGGGAGCGGCTTCACAACCCGGACCGCTTTGTCCTCATGTTTGCTCCCATCAGCCGGACTTTTGCGGAGTCCTACCGGCTGGAGGAAAAAGCAGTGCCCCTGCCCCGCTATTTGCGCAACCGCATCACGCTGCCCACTGATTTGACGGAAAATGTAGCCTTTCTGCGGGGATGGCAGGAACAGTTTCACGGCGACAGCTTTGTGTACGACTATCCCCTGGGGCGGGCGCATTATGGCGACTTTGGCTATGTCCACATCGCCCGGGTCATTCATGGGGATGTGCGAAAGCTGGAGCAGCTGGGACTGAACGGCTATATAAGCTGCCAGGAGCTGCGCGCAGGACTGCCCAATACACTGCCGAACTATGTCATGGGCCGGGTCCTAATGGACAAGGATGCGGACATCGAGGAAATTATAGACGAATACTTCTCTGCGGCCTATGGTCCCGGTTGGGAACAGGTGAAGGCGCTCCTTTCCCAGCTGTCGCAGCTGCAGGTGTGCGACTACCTGAACGGGAAAGGCCCCCGGCAGGATGCGGCCATTGCGGAGCGGCTGGAGCGGGCGGCAAGTTGCTGCGCCCAGTATCAGGAAATCCTTGCGGAATGCGCCCCAGTGGCCCAGAAGCCGCAGGCGGATTTTCGGTCACGGCTTGTCTATCATCTGGCGTACACCCTGCGCCTTACCCTGGCCATGAGCCATCTGGCCCGGGGCGACACGCAGCAAAGCAGAGAGGCCTGGGCATCATTGCGGGATCTCATCTGCCGTGGCGAAGAACAATACCAGCCCTGGCTGGATGTTTACCGGGTGTTGGAGGTAACAGAGAAATACACCGGCCTGGGCCCGCCGGAACAGCCGGGCGTATAGCGGGAATATTGCATAGGGAAGTTCTGATGAAACGGACAAGCTCTGGCGGAAAAGACCCGCTACGGAAACCGCAGGCGATTTCTTCAGAAATTCCATCAAGGAGGAAAAAATGGCAATCCTTTTTCTCATCGTCAGTTTTCTGGCCAGCACTGCCGGCGCTATCTGCGGGATCGGCGGGGGCGTCATCATCAAGCCGGTGCTGGATATGCTCCACTTGGAAACCGTGACCACCATCAGCTTCCTTTCCGGCTGCACCGTGCTGTCCATGACCTGCTACTCCGTGGGCCGGTCCATGCTGGCAGGAGAGCGCCGGGTAGCGCTGCGCACCGGCACGCCCCTGGCCATCGGCGCCGCTGTGGGCGGGCTGGTCGGAAAGCAGCTTTTCACATCTGTCCGTTCCCTTTTTGCCAATCAGAACACCGTGGGTGCGGTGCAGGCTGTATGTCTGGCGGCCGTTACCTTGGGAACGCTGATCTACACGGTCAACAAAAGCCGAATCTCCACCCGGAAGGTTCAAAATATATGGGCCTGCATGGTGATTGGACTGGTGCTGGGGATCATGTCCAGCTTTTTGGGCATTGGCGGCGGCCCTATCAATCTGGTGGTGCTGTTCTATTTCTTCAGCATGGACACAAAAACGGCGGCGGCCAACAGTCTGTACATTATTCTTTTCAGCCAGCTGGCCAGTGTCCTGGCAACGATTTTTACGGCCACGGTGCCGCCATTTCAGTGGGCAACCATGCTCCTGATGATCGCCGGCGGCATTGGCGGCGGCATTGCAGGCCGGGCCCTGAACCGCAAGATGAACGAAAAGATGGTCGACAAGCTCTTTATCGCCCTGATGGTGGTCATTATCGGCATCAGCATCTATAACAGTTGGCAGTACGCCGCAGGCTAGAACTGCCCCGTCCATAAAAGCAGGCAGCAGCCCGGATTTCGGTCTGCTGCCTTAAAACTGTGAAAAATGCCGTGCTGCGGTCAACCCGGAATGTTCTGGGGAGGTTCTGATGAAAATGCCCGAAGCGAACGCCGAAACTTAAAAAACACGGTTGACCCCGGGGGCATTTTCCGTTATACTTAAAGAGAAGGAAGGTGGCAGGATGGAGCTGGACGGTCGGC
>CAYLHM010000016.1:0-13500 GCA_964383485.1 uncultured Oscillospiraceae bacterium | reverse complement strand
AGCTTGCTCCTGCCCAAACGGTCTAAGGAAACTCTGAACATCTGCGATTTAAGGAGGCCATTATGAAAAAATGTATCAAACTGCTGTGCCTGCTGCTGGCTCTGGCGATGGCTGCTTCCGTGCTGTCCGCCTGCTCCGGCGGCGCAGGGGACGACAACACCTTTACCTGGTGGATCTACAGCGGCGCCGACTCTTCCTACTATTTGGATTACATCGACAATCCTGCAATCCAGTACACCCTGCAAGACACCTACGGCGCTGACGACGAGAAGCTGAACTTTGAGTTCTGGGTGCCCCCCGCCGGTACTGCTGCGGACAACTATTCCCGCATGATCAGCAGCGGCGACCTGGCCGACATCATCGATGCCGTGATTAGCGACCCGCCCAAGAATATGTACGAGGACGGCTATATTCTGGATATCACCGAGTATGTGGAGCGGAATATGCCCAACTATGTGGCGCTGGTCCACTCCAACGAAACCTATCTGAAAAACTGCGTGGAAATGATCGACGGCGAGGAGCATTATTACATTCTCCGGGAGATCCTGGATGCGCCCGAAACCGTGTTCCAGGGCTTTATGTACCGCCGGGATTGGCTGGTGAAATACGGCACGAACCCCCAAACCGGCGCTGCCTTTACCGGCGGCTACACCGATCCCGATGATGTGGACAGCTGGGAGGACGATGTGGTGTTCCCCTCCGGCGGCAGCGATCCCATCTACATCAGCGACTGGGAGTGGATGTTTGCGATTTTTGCCGAGGCCCAGGCCGACCTGGGAATTAAGGATGCCTATGTGATGAGCCTGTATTACCCCGGCTTTACCTGGAGCGGCGGCCTGATCTCCTGCTTCGGCGGCGGGACCAACCTTTGGTACCAGGACGAAAACGGCACCGTGCAGTTCGGCGGCGACAAGGACCATATGCGCGCCTACTTAGAGTGCATGAATAGCTGGTACGAGCAGGGCTGGCTGGATCCGGCCTTCAACGAGCGCACCTCCGACTCCTTCTACGCCATCGACTCCACCGCTGTCCGGCAGGGCGAGGTGGCCGTGTGGAACGGCCAGCAGTCCGAGCTGGGCGGCAGAATGGATGCCCATGACGGCGGACTGACCGAGGGCATCTTCGTCTGCGGCGCACCCTACCCCATCAACGACATCTACGGCACCGACGAGTGCAAGTATGTGGAGCCGAACTGTGTCATGGGCGGCGGCCTGGTTTCCGGCGGCGTGATGATCTCCAAGAGCGCCGAGGGCAAGGATCTGGACACCCTGTTTGCCTACTTTGATCAGTTCTACACCACTGAGGGCGCCCTGGTGAAGACCCTGGGCCTGAATGCCCAGCAGGCAGCCGAATACGAGGACAGCACCGGCGACGATTTCTACAGCCGCTACGACCTCCAGGACGGCGCCTACACCGTAGACGGCGAGACCTATGTCAAATCCCAGGTGCTGGTCAACGACGGCGGCAACCTGGATGTCGCCTGCTCCTTCCAAAAGGCGCCCGGCCTGAAGCTCATTAAGAATGTGGATCTGGGCTACGCTCCCAGCTTCCAGTATTCCCTGGATCTGTGGCTGAAGTACCCGAACACCGCATTCTTCCAGGGCTCGATCACCACCAACTCCATGACCGCAGAGGATACCAGCGCCTGCGCAACCGTGCAGACGAAAGTCCTGGAGTACATGACCAACAACGCTGTGAACTTTATCAAGGGAACCAAGGATATCCACTCCGATGAGGACTGGGCGGTCTGGTGCAACACCCTGAAAAAGTACAACTATCAAAAGGTCAACGATATCTACCAGCCCTATGTGGATCAGTATCCCTTTGTATAGGAGATGAACCGATGGCAAAAGTAAAAGAGGCAAAGCCTCCACGCAACAGGCTGCGGAAAAAGGGAAGCTGGAGCCTGGATCTCTACCAGAACTGGCAGGTCTATCTGATGCTCGTTCCCGTTATTCTGTTTGAGATCGTGCTGCATTACCTGCCCATGTTCGGCATCGTCATGGCCTTCGAGGATTACAGCGTCACCAAGGGCTACTTCGGCAGCGAATGGGTTGGCCTGGCCAATTTCAAGGAGCTGTTCACCGGCGAGGAGTTTCCCATCGCCCTGCGCAACACCATTATCATCGCCATTCTGAAGGGCACCATCGGCTTTATTGCGCCCGTGGCCTTTGCCGTGCTGCTGAGCCTGCTGCGGAGCAAAAAGTACAAGCGCACCGTGCAGACCATGTCCTATATGCCCAACTTTGTAGCGGCGGTGGTGGTCGCCAGCCTGCTCATCGAATTTCTGGGCAAGGACGGCCCCCTGACCATGCTGCTGACCAAGTTCGGCGGTGAAAACAAAAACTGGCTGGCGGACGACCGCATTCCGGTGTTCTGGATCATTTACCTGTTCATGGGCATCTGGCAGAGCATCGGCTGGGGCTCCATCATGTATGTGGCCTCCATCGCCACCGTCAGCGGCGATCTGCACGAGGCGGCGGCCCTGGACGGCGCCACCCGCCTGCAGAGAATGTTCCTGATCACCCTGCCCTGCATCAAGCCCATGATCATCATGATGATGGTGCTGAACATCGGCCTGAGCTTCTCCACCGGCTTCGACAACATTCTGCTGCTGTATATGCCCAGCACCTACAATGTGGCCGATACCGTCTACACCTACACCTACCGTATGGCCTTCGGCGGCAGTGCAGCCAACTATGCCCTGTCTGCTGCCTCCGGCCTGTTCCAGAGCGTTGTGGGAACGGTTTTGCTCGTTGGCTCCAATGCCCTGAGCAAGAAGCTCACGGACACCTCGCTGTTCTAAGGAGGGAGAACCATGGCGAAGAAGAAAAAAATTCGTTCCGACTCCACCACCAGCATGGTGGAAACCCCCACTTGGAGCGACCGGGTGGTGGATATCATCGTGGTGCTGCTGTGCGGCCTGGTGGCGTTCTGCTCGGTCATCCCCATGTGGCATGTGCTGATGTCCTCCATCTCCGACGGAAAGCAGCTCCTTGCCCACGAGGGCCTGGTGGTTCTGCCCATCGGGGAAATCACCTTCGACGGCTACAAGCACATTTTCCAGAATGACGGCATTATCAGCGGCTATATCAACGCCATCATTTATACCGTTTCCGCCACCTTCTGCGGCTTTGCCCTGTCCGTGCTCACCGGCTATGCCCTGAGCCGGCAGACGAAAATGACACCCATCGTCACGGCCATGATCATGTTTACCATGCTGTTCAGCGGCGGCATGGTGCCCACCTACATGGTCATCAAGGCCCTGGGCTGGGTGGGAACACGGTGGGCGCTGATCATTCCCGGATGCACCAATGCCATGTTCATGATCATGATGATGAACGCCTTCAATTCGGTACCCAAGGAAATGTACGAGGCCGCCCGCATCGACGGCGCCGGCCATTTCCGCACCATGACACAGATCATGCTGCCCCAGGCCATGAACCTTGGCTCCGTCATCATTCTCAACTCCGTTGTGGGTCAGTGGAACTCCTGGCTGTCGGCATCCATTTATGTGCCCAACAAGAAGAACCTGTGGCCGCTGCAGCTCTGGGTCAAGCAGATCACGGCGGACAACGAAAACTTCCTGAACACCTCCAACCCGGATTACAGCCGGTACTTGATCAAGTTTGCGGTGGTCATTGCAGCGACCCTGCCCATCATCATTCTGTTCCCGTTCTTCCAGGATAAGCTGGAAAAAGGCGTTATCGCAGGCGGCATTAAGGGATAAAACTTCCTTGTTCTCCTCCTGTGTCCGGCGCTGCCGCACTGCCGCCCCGGCGGCGCCGGAACAATTTTCCCCCAAAAGGAGTGCCGACTATGCCCATTTTTGACCCGGACAGCAAATTCATGCAGATCACCAATACCATTCTGGATTATGTGAAAATCGGGCTGCTGTTTATGTTCTTTTCCATTCCCGCCTTTACCGTCGGTGCCGCCGGCGCTGCGGCCATGACGGTTGCCATGCAGATCGTCCGGGGGGAGGCCCCTGCGGTCTGGCAGCCGTTCTGGAAGGCGTTCAAGGGCAATTTCAGGCAGGGAACCGCCCTGTCGGTGATTTTCATTCTGCTTTTTGCGCTTCTGGGCTTCGACTGGTACCAGGTGATGCAGATGGAAACCGCCACCACCGTCCAAATCGCAAGAGCGGGCATTGTCCTGCTGGCAATTCTGCTCACTTCCATTGCCCTGTATTCCTTTGCGATCATCGCCCGTTACGAGCTGCGGGTAAAGGCCGTGCTTCGCAACGCCGTTATCTATACATTGCTCTATTTCCCCAAGAACCTGCTCACCGTTGCCATGATCGCCGCCGGTATTGCGGCCTACGCCCTGGCGACCCCGGTCATTCCTCTGGTGGTCACCCTGGTGCCGCCCCTGGTCATCTGGTATTTTGCCAAGACCTGTGTCACCGTGTTTCAAACCTCCGAGCGCAAGCAGGAGGAAGCAGCCGAAGAATAATCTTCCTAATGGAGGTCCTATATATGGGAACTGTTATCTATGATCCGAAAACCGACCCCCGCTTCCAGAAGCCCTATATCGATACAGACGAGTGGCGGGAACGCGCTATGCCCGACGGCAGCGTGCTGCCCATGCGCTATGTCCACGGGGGCTTTGAGGACACGGGTGTCAAATTTCTGTTCTGCTTCCCCGAGGCGAAGCGCTATCAGGGACGCTTTTACCAGTACCTTTCCCCCTTCCCCGGCCCGGATGAGGAGCTGGCCTCCTATGGCCGGCAGGGCATCAACGACCGCATCGGCTTCTGCCTGGCCCACGGCGCCTACTCCGTAGAGAGCAACATGGGCTCCATCGCCATGTTTGGCGGTCAGCCGGATGCCACCCTGTGCTGGAAGGCCAGTGCGGCGGTGGCGGAATACTCCCGGGTAAAGGCCATGGAGATCTACAAATGCCCCCGGCCCTATGGCTATGTCTACGGCGGCTCCGGCGGCGGCTACAAGACCATGTCCTGCGTGGAAAACACCCATAGCTGGGACGGCGGCCTGCCCTATGTCATCGGCTCGCCCTACTCCCTGCCCAACACCATCACCATGCATGTCCAGGGCCAGCGGGTGCTGCGAAATTGCTTCGACAAAATTTTAGATGCCCTGGATGCCGGCGGCAGCGGCGACCCCTATGAAAAGCTGGACCCGGACGAAGCGCAAATGCTCCGGGAGCTGACGAAGATGGGCTTCCCGCCCCTGGCCTGGTACCTGGAGGCCATGGGCATCGTGGACCCGGGGAGCCTCCCGGTGCTGACCCCCGGCGTGAAAGCGGCGGACCCCGGCTATTTCACCGATTTCTGGACGGTTCCCGGCTACATGGGCGCCGACCCCGGCTCCACTGCCTGCCGTGACCGCCTGTGCTTCACCGGCACCGTCCGAAGCGTTCAGCTTCCCGGCGCACCCCAAAAGGACGACGGCATGGGCATGAACAGCGTGGACGATGCCTGGAAAAAGCAGCTTGCCGACGGCAACGGCGCATGGATCGAGCTGGAGGAGGTGCCCCAGGGGGAGAACCTGTACCTGGAGGGTGTGAACATCACCCCCATCACCGGCAAGGCCGCCGGAAAGGTGCTGCTGATGAAAAACATTGTCCGCAAGCCCCGCAGCAAGGGCGGCTACCTCACCATCGGAATGTGCTACGGCATGGACGATCTGCCCGGTGTGCTGAGCGCCTTGCAGCCCGGCGACACCGTGACCCTGGACAACTCCGACTACATTGCCATTCAGTCCTATTACCGCCATCAGTGCCCGCCGGATTTGGACTTCCATGCCTGGGACCAGTTCCGAAAGCCGGACGGCACCCCGGCGGTTCCCCAGCGCAGCTTCGTCATGGGGCCGGGCTTCACGGGCACCGGTATGCCCCAGGACGGCAATATCCAGTGCAAGATCATCAATATCCAGGCGCTCATGGACGAATCCACCTGCCCCTGGTGCGCCGACTGGTACAAGAAAAAAATCGCCGGCACCAAGGGTAATTTGGACGACCACCGGGTGTACTATATGGAGCGGTGTATGCACGGCGATGTGGATGCGCTGACGAACTACATGGTGGTGAACTATATGGGCGCCCTGCGCCAGTCCCTGCTGGATCTGGCTGCCTGGGTGGAGCAGGGAACGGAACCGCTGCCCTCCACAGCCTATGTGTACGGAGAGGACGGACAGATCCACCCGGAAGCCGACATCCGCAAGCGCTTCGGCATTCAGAGCGTGATCCGTGTCACGGTTCACGGGGAAAAGCTGGCCTGCGCCAAGGTGGGGGAGGCGGTCGAGCTGGATATCGATGTCCAGGTTCCCCAGGGCGCCGGCGAGGTCACCGGGATCCACATGACCAAGGAGGAGCAGAGCCGGGAATTTCTGGTGGAGGAGCCCTTCCCCAATCGGGTGGTGTTTGAGCGCTATGTCCGCGGCGGTGTCCACGGCGCCCGGGCACGGGTCACGGTCAGCTATGACAAGCCCGGCACCTATTTTGCCGTTGTCCGCTGTCAGACCAACCGGGCAGGCGACCCGGAGGATTTGTACTGCCAAATTCAAAACCTGGACCGGGTGCGGATCGTGGTGGAATAAAACAGAGCTTCCAATGCGAAGGCGCCCGGAGCAATTCGGGCGCCTTTTTGGCCGTATTACACAAAATCTGCTCAAAATTCTTGCTTTTTTTCAGAAATATGATATATTATAATAGATGAACTGTCCGAAAGAGGGGACACGATGAAAACCGGGACCGCTTCCTTCCAATATAAAATGCTCCATGATCTGCGCTTCCGGCTGCTCACGGCGATGCTGGTGTGCGTGCTGCCCATTGCCCTTGTGAGCTGTGTCCTGTTCGGCCTGGTCTGGGTTCGTACGGAGCAGGAGATCCGCAGCGCCGACCAGGCCCGGCTGAACGATGCCATGTCCTACTGGGAGCGGGACTGCCGCACGGTGGAATGGGCCATGGACTATTTTGTGTCTATCAATATGGAGGAGCTGAACTATGACCATCTGAGCTGGAGCGATGTGACCCGGTACCAGATGTTTTCGCAGCTGGTGACGATTTTGCCGGAGGCGGAGCACAACGGCCTGGTCGCCCTCCACGACACCAACGGGAACCAGACACTGACCCAGGTGCTGGACCCCGGCATGGATGCGGCGGAAATTGACCGGATGGCCCGGGCATTTTCCGGCATCATCGACAGCGGGGAGGAACTGCTGAACGACACCTGGCTTGAGATCGGGGAAAAGCACTATCTTCTCCGGCGCTTTGACTATCGGAACGGGAGCGTGTTCTTCGCCCTGGATGTGGAGGCCTCCCTGCGGGAGCGGCTGGCGGACTTTCTGGCCGAGGGGCTGGACATCTATGTGGCAGACGGCCGGAAAATTCTGAAGCTCGCCGACACAGGCCCCCAGGAAACGGACATGACATGGGAGGAATGCACCGCCGCCTCCTGGGGCCGCTCCGCCCTGAGCTGGTCGTCCCAGCAGATGTCCGTGGCGGTGTGCGTTGCGGATGAGCATGGGGGCCTTGCGGCGCTGCCGTGGGAATGCTGGGTGCTTCTGCTGGCGGTTCTGCTCTGCCTGGGGGTCGCCTCGTATCTGCCGCACCTGATCCGCCTGGAGGTGCTGGATCCGGCGAAAAAGCTGGGCAACGCCATGCACCAAATTCAGGCCAATCATCTGGATTACCGCCTGAAGGATACCTACTACCGCAACAGCGATGATGTGCAGTATTTGTTCGACTCCTTCGACAAGATGGCCCAGGAGGTGGAAGCATCCAGGGAGAAAGACCAGAAAATGTACCAGGCAGAGATGGACAACCTCCGCCTGCAGGTCAATCCCCATATGCTCCTCAACTCCCTGAACACCATCTACTCCCTGGCCCAGATGCAAAAATATGAGGCCATTCAGGAGTATTCCCTCCATTTGGTGGACTACTTCCGCTATGCCCTGCGCCGCAACGACAACCTGGTCACGGTGGAGCAGGAGCTGGACTTTATCGGAACCTATGTGGAAATTCAGCGGATCCGCTACCCCGGCGCATTCACATTTGCCGCCTCCGTAGAAGCGGGCTGCCGGGAGGCCCGGGTGCCGCCGCTGCTGATCCAGAATTTTGTGGAAAATGCCGTAAAGTATGCGGTAAAGCCGGGAAAAGTCACGGAAATTGTGTTGGAGATCCACAAAAACGGCGAGCGCATGGAGATCCTGGTGCGGGACACCGGCCCGGGAATGCGCCCGGAGGTGCTGGAATGCCTGCGCAGCGGCGAGGCCTATGTAGATGCCATGGGCCACAAGCACATCGGCATCTGGAACTGCCGCCGCAGGATCGAGGTATTTTATAATGAGCAGCCCAGGCTGAACATGGTCAGCGGACAGGACGGCACCGCGGTGGTGCTGGATATTCCCTATTGGACGGAGGTGCGGCAATGAAGCTCCTGATCGTAGATGACGAATATATCGCCGTGGAGGGCGTGATGAACGGCGTTGACTGGGACAGCCTGGGCTTTGAGCAGGTGTTCCGGGCGTACAGCTATACCGAAGCGGTGGCGGTGTTCCAAAACAACTATGTGGAGATCCTGCTCTGCGACATTGAAATGCCCGACGGCAGCGGGCTGGAGCTGGTGGAATGGGTGAATAAGCACAGCCCCGGCACCCAGTGCATCATCATGAGCTGCCACGATGAATTTGACTATGCCCGGCAGGCCGTCAAATTGCGGTGCGTGGACTATGTCCTCAAGCCGGTGCGCTATTCCACCCTCACCGCCACCCTGAAAAAGACCATGGAGGCGGTGGAAAACCGCCGGCACAAGGAACGCATGGAGAATTTCGGCCAGCAGTACATCGAAATGGTCAGCGGAAAGAGCGGGGGCAGCAACGAGGATGCCGTGGAAAAGGTGGAGCGCTATATCCGAACGCATCTTTCCGAGGATCTGAGCGTGAGAAGTCTGGCGGATATGGTCTATATTGGCGCCGACCACCTGACCCGCACCTTCAAAAAGCGCTATGGCAAGACCGTGACGGACTATATTCTGGAGCAGCGCATGGCCCTGGCGGGGGAGCTGCTGAAGGATCCCAGCATGACGGTCACCATGGTTTCCGATGCGGTGGGCTACGGCAACTATTCCTATTTTACCGAACAGTTCAAGCGCGCCTACGGCAAAACGCCCCGGGAGTACCGCAAGCAGTACCGTTGAGGAAATGCCTATGAAACGACTGATTTTGATTGCTCTGGCGCTTGTCCTCCTTGCGGGCTGTACCCGGTTCGGCACGCAGGAGCAGACGGTTTCCGGGGAGCAGGCGACCCATATCATCGTCACCATGCCCGTGGCCGAGGGGGCGGATCTCCGGGGACTTCCCCAGGTGCAGGAGGCGGTGAACGCCATCACCGTCCCGGAAATCGGGGTGGAGGTGGAATTTAGAACCTTTCTGGCCCAAAATACCCCCACGGAATACCCCAGCAGCATTGTGGCGGGCACCCAGATCGACCTCATGCTCCTGAATAACGAGAATATCAAGGGCTATGTGGAGCAGGAAATGCTCCTGCCCCTGGACGAGCTGCTAAATTGCTTCGGCCAGGACATTCAGAAGCTGGAGGAGGGCTTTCCCCCGCTCTATGATGGGGCGGTGGTGGACGGGCGCACCTACGGCCTGCGGATCCCCTCGGATGAGATCGGCCAGTGCGGCGCTCTGTGGGTGGACCCGGAGCTGCTGAAGGAGGTTTCCTTCCACTATGAGCCGGAGAAGATCTACACCCTGGCAGAGCTGGATGTGCTGTTTTCCAGAATGAAAGCCGCTTACCCCGATGCCTACCCTCTGGGGCAGATCACCAACAACTATAGTTTTTCCACCGCCAGCTTTTTCCTGGGGATCCCCTGGGACGATCTGGCCGCTTCCGACCCCGCCGCCCTGGTGGTGGGCAGCGACAGCCGGGAGCTGGTGAACTGCTATGAAACCGATGCCTACAGGAACTGGCTGGAATATATGCGGAAATGGTACCTGGCGGGGTACATCTACCCGGACAGCGCCATCACGACCGCAAGCTCCATCGGCCTGTTCCGTGCGGGGGTGGTGCTGAGCATTCCCCTTGTTGGCTCACCCGGTATGCTGGACGAAAGCTCTGCCGGCAAGGCGGTGGTTCCTCTGCGCCTTTCGCCCGTTTTGATGGGCCGAAGCGGGAGAACCGGGATTTTCTGGACGGTGCCCGTGACCAGCCGGGAGCCGGAGGCGGCCATGAAATTCCTGAATATGCTGTACACAGATGAACGGATCGTCAATCTTCTGTCCTGGGGCATTCCGGGCAGGGACTATGTGCTGGAGGATGCGGGCACCGTGACCAGGCCGGAAAGCTGCCTTTATGCAGGCGCCCTGGGTGTTTTCGGGGACCAGCGGCTGTGCTATGAGCAGGGCGGGGAGGCGTTTCGCCAGGAAAAGGCGGCCTTTGCCGCGCAGGCCGTTCCTGTGAATTTTCAGTATGCCGGCTTTGATTTCGACAGCTCCGCTCTGGTGCAGGAAATTCTGGAGATCGAACGGATCGAGAGCCAGTATGTCAAGCTGCTGGAGGCGGGGTGCGTGGATCTGGAAACGGCCTACCCGGCATTTCTCCAGAAGCTCTATGATGCCGGCCTGCAGCGGGTGATCGATGAAAAGCAGCGCCAGTTTGATGCCTGGCTTGCAGACCACGAGGTGCAATAAATGTACGACAGATTTTACCCCGGCCGCCCCTGGCTGGATACCAACGGAAATCGAATCCAGGCCCACGGCGGCAGCGTAATGGCCGTGGGGGATACCTTTTACTGGTACGGTGAGAACAAGGAAAAAACCGACGGGAAAAATGGCATCTGGACCTGGGGCGTGCGCTGCTACCGCTCCAAGGATCTGTATAACTGGGAGGACTGCGGCCTGATTATTCCGCCGGATTTGGAGGATGAAGGCTCTCCGCTGAACCCCTACCACGCCATGATGGATCGGCCCCATATCCTCTACAACCGCTTTACTGGGAAATATGTGTGCTGGCTAAAGGTCATGCGCCGTGACGGCACGCAAACGGAGACGGTTATGACCGCAGACGATCTTCTGGGGCCTTACACCCTGGTTCGGAAAAATCTGCGGCCCCTGGACATGGACGCAGGAGATTTTGACCTGGCCGTGGCCCCGGACGGGAAGGGCTACTACTATTTTGAGCGGGTTCACAGCGAAACCATCTGCGCCGACCTGACGGCGGACTATACCGATGTGACGGGCTACTATTCCACCCATTTCCCGCACACCAACCCGCCCTTTGTCCGGGAAGCAACGGCCCACTTTGTGCGTAATCACAGGCATTACCTGATCACCTCCGGCACCACCGGGTATCTCCCAAACCCCTCGGAGGTGGCGGTTGCCGATACCTGGCACGGGCCTTACCGGGTTTTGGGTAGCCCGCACCCGCAGGACGGGAGCCAAACCTCCTACCACAGCCAAATATCCAGTATTTTCAAGGTGCCGGGGAAAAAGGACCTCTACATTGCCTGCGCCGACCGCTGGGTGCCGGAGAAGCTGCATCTGAAATATCCCTTTTACGCCCAGGCCTTTGATTGGATGTTCAACGGGCGGAGCCAAGAAATCCCCGCCCTGGCGGAGCGCATGGGTATTTCCCAGGAGGAGCTGGCGGATACCTTTGCCGATACCCACCGGAATACCGCCATTGCCGACTATGTCTGGCTGCCCCTGCGCTTTGACGGGGAGATGGTCTATATCGACTGGAAGGACGAGTGGAAGCTCAGCGATTATGAATAGGCAGCGCAGACCTGCAAAAACGCCGTTATTCCAAGACGGCCGCACATTCCTTCTAAATCTTTTTTACCTGCATGGGCTGCCTTGCCTGATCGTCGGCAAGGCAGCCTTTTGATCTCCATGAAATACCGCAAAACCGAGAAAAACTGCCATTTTTCCGACTTTGGAAAGAACGCCCCTTTCCCTTTCGCGGAAAATCGATTATAATGGTTCCAGAAAAACACAGGAGATGCGTGCCATGGCCAAGCAGATTTTTAATCCCTATCTTCCCTTTTATGAGTATGTTCCCGACGGAGAGCCCCATGTGTTCGGCGACCGGGTGTATGTGTACGGCTCCCACGACCGGGAAGCCGGCGAACAATTTTGCCAGCTTGACTATGTGGTCTGGTCTGCACCGACAGACGATCTGAAAAGCTGGCGCTGTGAGGGCGTATCCTACCGGGCCGTCCAGGATCCCGGCTACGGCACAGAGGGCACTGTGATGTACGCCCCCGATGTGGTGCAGGGCAACGATGGGCGGTACTATCTGTACTATGCCATGGCGGGGCTTGGCAACTTCACTGCACCCATGCATGTGGCCGTCAGCGACAGCCCCGCAGGCCCCTTTCAGTACTATGGCGCCGTTCGCAACCCAGACGGCTCCGTTTTTACCAAAAATCTGATCTTCGACCCCGGCCTGCTCAACGACAACGGCCGCATCTGGCTGTACTACGGCTGGTCCCTGAACACCGACAAAATGCCTCTGAACCGGGAAGCCCCGGAATTTGCCGAGAAGCTGGTTTATTTGCAGATGCAGCTTTTCAACAAATCGGAGGAAGAGGTGCGCAATACCCCCGGCGGGGTCATGGGCGCCAACGCCGTGGAGCTGGAGGACGATATGCTCACCGTCAAAGGCGCGCCCCGCCGGATCGTCCCAGGGCAATTCGATGCCATGGGCACCGGCTTTGAAGACCATGCGTTTTTCGAGGCAAGCTCCATGCGCAAGATCGGAGATACCTACTACTTTATCTACTCCTCCCACCAGATGCACGAGCTGTGCTATGCCACGAGCCAATACCCGGATCGGGACTTTGTGTTCGGCGGCACCCTGATCTCCAACGGCGATATCGGCATCAACGGGCGCAAATCTGCGGATCGTGTGGCGGCCATCGGCAACAACCATGGCAGCATCGTCCAAATCGGCGGCAAATGGTATGTGTTCTACCACCGCCAGACCCACGGCCACGCTTTCAGCCGACAGGCCTGCGCCGAGGAAATCCAGTTCACCCCCGACGGGCATTTTATCCAAGCCGAGATGACCAGCTGCGGTCTAAACGGCGGGCCGCTGGAGGCCAAAGGCTGCTATTCGGCCATGATCGCCTGCCAGCTTACCAACGGCCATATGCCTATGGTGGAAAGCACCCCGGTATTTGCGCAGATCCCACGGCTGACCAACGAGGGGCAGACCCGCTTTGCTGCGGATCTTGAAAACGGCACCCGGGTCGGCTTCAAATATTTTCAGTTTACCCAGCCGGTTTCCTGCTCCATCTGCTACCGGGGCACTGCCCGGGGCCGGGTGCATATCCGCACCGACTGTGCGGAACTGGGCGTGCTGCCCGTTTCCCCCTGCGCCCAGTGGCAGACAGCCGCCGCTGTGATCAGCGCAGAGGGAAAGCAGGCGATCTACCTGGATCTCGAGGGCAGCGGCAAGCTGGATCTTCTGGAAATTCGCTTCGATTAACACTTTCAACAAGAACGGCCGTCCACTGGGTGGGCGGCCGTT
>CAYLHM010000015.1:0-14337 GCA_964383485.1 uncultured Oscillospiraceae bacterium | reverse complement strand
CACTCCGAAGCAATTCGGGGCGGGGTTTTCTTTTATGTGCGCCTCTCCAAAAGCATGGTCGAACGGACGGCATGGGCTTCCCCCCAAACGGCAGCGGATGGCATTGCCTTTTACGGCCTGAATATTTTGGAAAAAGAGCCCACCAAATTGGCAGGCTCTTTCTATAAATATAAAATTGTAAGATGTGCTTAGAAATCCACTTCCGTGTCGTAATAGCAGCACTTCAGCAGCTTCTCCATCTCCTCCTGGGTGGGGATCCGGGGGTTGGAGCCGGTGCAGGCATCGCCAAGAGCATTGCGGGCGATATCCGGCAGGCGCTCCAGGAACACCTTCTCCGGCACAAAGCCCTGCTCGGTGGGATAGCTGTCGGCACCGTAGTTCTTGATGCAGTGGGGAATGTTCAGAGCATCGTTCATGCCCCGCAGGTAGGCGATCAGCGCAGCGACCTTTTCATCGTCGGAAGCATCCTTGGGGGTGATGCCCATGTAGTCCACGATCACGCCGTAGCGCTTCTTGGCGGTTTCGTCCTTGGCGTTGAAGGCAATGACCTTGGGCAGGTACATGGCATTGGCAGCGCCGTGGATAATATGTGCGCCGTAGTCCTCGAAGGCCGCGCCGGTCTTATGGGCCATGGAATGGACGATGCCCAGCAGCGCATTGGAGAAGGCCATACCGGCCAGGCACTGCGCAGTGTGCATCCGGTCACGGGCGGCCATATCGCCGTTGTAGGAGTCCACCAGGTCCCGCTGGATCATTTCGATGGCATGAATAGCCAGGGGATCGGTATAGTCGCAGTTGGCGGTGGACACATAGGCCTCCACGGCGTGGGTCATGGCATCCATGCCGGTGTGGGCCACCAGCTTCTTGGGCATGGTTTCCGCCAGGTCGGGATCCACGATGGCCACATCGGGGGTGATCTCAAAGTCGGCGATGGGGTACTTGATCCGATCCTGATAATTGGTGATGATGGAGAAAGCGGTTACCTCGGTAGCGGTGCCGGAGGTGGAGGAAATTGCGCAGAAGTGGGCCTTGGTGCGCAGCTTGGGCAGGCCAAAGACCTTGCACATATCCTCAAAGGTGCAGTCGGGGTACTCGTACTTGATCCACATGGCCTTGGCCGCATCGATGGGAGAACCGCCGCCCATGGCGATGATCCAATCGGGCTGGAACTTGGACATGGCCTCGGCGCCCCGCATGACCGTTTCCACAGAGGGATCCGGCTCGATGCCGTCGAACACCTGAACCTCCATGCCGGCCTCGTGGAGATAGCCGATGGCACGGTCCAGGAAGCCGAAGCGCTTCATGGAGCCGCCGCCGACGCACACCATGGCCCGCTTGCCCTCGAAGGTTTTCAGGGCCTCCAGGGCGCCCTTGCCGTGGTACAGATCTCTGGGTAATGTAAATCTTGCCATTTTGATACTCCTTTTTGATGTTTTTATATCGGTTTTTTTGAACCGATAAGATTATATCGAATTATACAGCACTTGTCAAGGGGTTGACGGGATATTTTCAAAAAAATAGTGTTCGGCACACCTTTTACGGTGACAGTTGCAGTTTCGTTTCTGTGTACTGTTTGCGGATACGACTCAAAAAGCAGACTGGCCTTCGGCCATGTATTTTACCATGTCCGCCATCCACAGGATAAATTCTTCTACAGTCGGCTCTTTCCCAGAATATCGAAATGCCGCCCACCGTGCTTGGACTGCCGGGTCAGGATCGCTTCTTCCAGCATTCATTGCCTCAGTCATATCCGAACGCACCTGTTCCTCTGACACCTGATGCTCACGGGCGATTTGCTTGATGATATTCCTTGCGGCTTTCAACTCGTTCTCTGTGTACATCGTTCTTCCTCCGTTTTGAAATATTGCTCATAGAGATATGTATTTCTATTAGCAATACTATTATACGATGGCACGATGTCGAATTATGCCGAAAGCCGTCAGCGTGGATAAAAAACAATCTCTACGCACAAAATCAAGGCGTAGAGATCATTTTTGTCATTTCATTTGGACTTCATCGATCATGACTTCCAGAACACGAAGTATTCTGCGCTGCTCCTCTGGAGGAAGGGCCAGCAGCTTTTTGGAGAGGAGGCCGCTTTCCTGACTGATGGTGACATCGAGCACATCCGTGAGAAGTTGATTGGCATCACACTGCAGCGCATTGGCGATGGCCACGAAGGTATTGAGCTTAGGCGTCTTGAAGCCGCATTCGATATTGCTGATGTATTTGGTAGACAGGTCAACCATTTGTGAAAGCTCCGCTTGTGTGAGTCTGCGTGACTTTCGCACCTCTTGAATCCGTCTGCCCACTTTTTGAGCATCCACAAAAAATCCTCCTAACAGGTAGTAATCTAACTGTTAGTAAGTATATCCAGTGGAATCAAACAATTAAACCCACCAGCTGAAAGATGTATTTCTTCTAGAAATACTCTGCTGCACTTTTATTGATGCTTGCATCAAATTTTGCGTTATAATTTCAGGGAGCATATATCCGAGCCCCACCTCTTGTCCCAGCAAAAGCCGGACGATGTAATAAAGGCCGAAATGGATTTGGATAAATCAGGGAACTTCTGATGAAATCGCCTGCGGCTTACACCGCGGTTCTATTTCACCAGAAATGCGGACTGAAAAAGGGAGAAATACATCCGGCATTTCCCCCTTTTTTTGAACACTTTTTGCTGGTAAAAAACTCTTGCTGCAAGCGCACCCCTGCTTTTTTAGAGGTTGCCTTATTCAGCGCAGATCTCTGGAGGCCAGATACTTGCGCACCATCAGCGCCACCTTGAACACGATGGCATGGTCAAACTCCCGCAGATCCAGGCCGGTGATCTTCTTGATCTTCTCCAGGCGGTACACCAGCGTATTGCGGTGGACGAAGAGCTTCCGGGAGGTCTCGGACACATTCAGATTGTTCTCAAAGAATTTATTGATGGTAAACAGCGTTTCCTGATCCAGAGCGTCAATGGAATTTTTCTTGAACACCTCGGACAGGAAGATCTCGCACAAGGTGGTGGGGAGCTGGTAGATCAGCCGCCCGATGCCCAGGCTCTGATAGTTGATGACGGTCTTTTCCTCATCGAACACCCGGCCCACATCAATGGCGGTCTGGGCTTCCTTGTAAGCATCGGCCAGGCCCCGCAGATGCTCGGCCACGGTGCCGTAGCCAATAACCGTCTTGACGAACAGCTCGTTTTTCAGGGTGTCCTCCATGCTGTGGGCCAGACGATCCAGCTCGTCAGAGGTGGTGGTGGGGGTGATCTGCTTAACCACGGCCACATCGGCCTCGTTGATGCTCAGCACGAAGTCCTGTCCCCGATCCGGGAACATTCCCGCCAGCACATCCACCGCCGTCACATCGGAGCGGCCCATCTGCCGCACCAGGAACACGGCACGGGGGACATCGGTGATGAAGTGCAGCTCCTTAGCCCGGACATAGATATCCCCGGGGAGGATGTTGTCCATGAGGATGTTTTTCACAAAGGTTCCCCGGTCGTGCTTTTCCTCGTAGAAATTCTTGGCATCGTTCAGGGAAATGTAGGCCATGATACAGCTATTGCGGGCCACCTCATCGGTGCCGGTGCAGAACACCACATACTCCAAATTCCCGGAGCCGTTCACGATGGCACGGAAGCTCTTCTGGGAAAATGTCACCACGCCGTCGCCGCCGCCGGCCACCTTGGCCACCGCTTCCGGCCAGCGCTCCCCCAGCATGGTCACATCGGTACAGGAAACAACGCTGCCCTCGGTGTCCAGGACGCCAAAGGTACGGTCGGAAATCTCACGAAGCTGGACGATTACATTTTGAAACACACTATTGGACATGACTGCGTCCTCCCTATCTCTATGTGCGAAGCATTTTACATAAATCGGTGACATTATTATACATTTCTTTTGCGCATTTTGCAAGTACTTTTTGGCATTTTATTGAAAAATTTCATAAGAATTTTGTGCGTATTGCCAAGAAATCTCTGATGAAGCCGCACGCATTTCATTCCGGCAGCTCCAAGACCCGCACCTGGCCCCGCTCCAGACCGTCCAGTGTCCATGCGCCCTCCTGCCGCCGCTCCAGATACTCCACGGTCATGCCCCGGGCGGCCATCATCCGCCGCACCTGGTGATATCTCCCCTCGCATACCGAAATCAGGCTCTCGCCCGGCCCCAGAGGCTCCAGCCGGGCGGGCAGGCAGCGGGTGCCGTCCCCCAGGGTCAGGCCCTCGGCAAAGGCCCGGACATCCTCCGGCCCGGCCTGGCCCCGGTGGCGGGCATAGTAGACCTTCCAAACCTGCTTTTTGGGGGAGATCAGCCGATGGAGCAGCCCGCCGTCGTTGGTAAACAGCAGCAGCCCCTCGGTGTCCTTGTCCAGCCGTCCCACGGGCTTCAGGCCCCGGCTGCGCAGCTCCGGGGGCAGCAGCTCCATCACGGTGGGATCCCTGGGATCCTCCGTGGCGGTGACATAGCCGGCGGGCTTGTTCAGCATGACAAGCAGCGCGGTTTTTCCGCCCATTCGTTCGCCGTCCAGGCAAATCTCCTGCCGGTCGGGGTCGATTTTCTGTGCGCCGTCCAACGCCGGCACGCCGTCCACCGTGACCCGGCGGCTTTTGAGAAGCGCACGCACCTGGCTGCGGGTCCCTGCGCCGCTGTCACATAAAAATTTATCCAATCGCTCCATAAAATACGCCTCCTTGCATCGCATAAACCCGTCCCCCGGCGCATAGGCTGTACCGTCAATCCTGATGATTTGGAGGAACTCAATATGCTGGTAATGACTGCAAAGCTTGATAAAAAGAAAATCGCCATCATTGCAGCGGCGGTTGTTGTGCTGATCGTTGGGCTGGTTCTGCTCCTGCGGGGCGACGGGGACAGCACCCCCACCGCTGCCGCAAGCGTATCCAACAACGATGCCCGGGTGGCCTTCCTGAAGAGCTTCGGCTGGGAGGTGACCACCTCGCCCACGGAATCCAGCCAGGTGAAGATCCCGGCACAGTCCAGCGAGGTGTTCGACCGCTACAACGCCCTGCAAAAGAGCCAGGGCTACGACCTGACCGGCTATGCCGGAAAAACCGTCATGCGCTATGTCTACACGGTGAACAACTACCCCGGCGCCACCGAGCCGGTATATGCCACGGTGCTGGTGTATAAAAACCAGGTCATCGGCGGCGATGTGACGGACACGGCGGCAAAGGGCGTGGTACGGGGCTTCAAAATGCCCAGCCAGACGGTAACGCCCTCGGCATCCGCCGCTCCTTCTGCAACGGCGGCGCCCTCCGGCACCGAAGCGCCCTCCGCCTGATCGGGCCATGATCGCATTTTCCCGGAAATTTACAGCAAAACCCTTGACAAATGCCGCCCAAGGCGCTATGCTATACACAACCGAATAGATCTTCAGGGCGGGGTGCAATTCCCCACCGGCGGTACAGCCCGCGAGCGCACAAGCGCATGAACCGGTGAAACTCCGGTGCCGACAGTATCGGAAACTCTGATCAAATCGCCTGCGACTGGCAGTGGGCCTACCGATTTCATCAGGGCTTCCCCAGTCTGGATGGAAGAAGATGCGTTGGGCTTGCCTGACATCATGCTCCGAGGTCTACTCTCGGAGCATTTTTGTCGAGGTGAGAAAGCGTGGAAAAACTACTGTCGGATCTGCAAAACAACCTGACCTTCGTGCTGGTATCCGCCGCCATTGTGGTGGGCCTGGCAATGCTTTCCCGGCTGCTGGAGCATCTGCTTCCTCAGCGGCGAACCGTCAGTCCGGCGAAGCGGCTGTCGGTGATCGGCATTTTTGCCGCCATCGCCACGGTACTGCACCTGCTGGACTTTCCCCTGCTGTTCCTGGCGCCGGAATTTTACAAGCTGGACCTGTCCGAGGTGCCGGTGCTGCTGTGCGGCTTCTACCTGGGGCCGTCGGCCGCCGTGGTGTGCGAGGGCGTGAAAATCCTGCTGAAGCTCCTGTTTAAGGGCACCAGCACCGCTTTTGTGGGGGATTTTGCCAACTTTGTGGTGGGGTGCAGCTTTGTGCTGCCGGCGACCGCTCTGTACCACTGGAAAAAAAGCCGGAAAAGCGCCCTGTGGGGCCTGGCGCTTGGCACGCTGTGCATGACCCTGTTCGGCTCGGCTTTCAACGCCGTGTACCTGCTGCCCAAATTCTCCCAGATTTTTGGTATGCCCATGGATGCCATTCTGGCCATGGGCGCCCAAATCCACGGCGGGGTCAACAGCGTTGTGAGCTTTGTGATCCTGTGCGTAGCGCCGCTGAACCTGGTGAAAGGTGCAGTAGTGTCTGTGCTGGTGCTGCTGCTGTATAAGCGGGTGGCCCGCCCCCTGCTGGGGGACTAAAACAAAAAAGATGTCATTCCCACGCCGGTGTGCGCTACCTATCGGAATGACATCATTTTTTGCAGTTTTACAGCTCGTGGGGCAAATAATTTTCCAGGCCGGTGCTTCTTCTGGGCGGCATACCCAGGTCTTTTTTGCGCACGGCAAAAATGAAAATGGAGGTGAAATTGCTGAACAGAATGCTCAGCACCAAAAACAGCACCGCATTGTCCGGGTCGCAGGAGCGGTACAGGTCGTACAGGGCCATGTACGCGAACACCAGCAGCAACACCGACAGCACCAGGGACACAAGAAGCAGCACCAGGGGCACAAGAAGCAGGAGCGTAACATTTGCCCCAAAAGCCTGCTCAGCCGTCGGCCCAAGGTTCTCCAGGGGCTGCGTGACGATGGTAACGATCGCGCTGACATACAGGGCGATCACGGCGATCGCCGGCACATACTGGGCAATGCTCAGGCCCAGCAGCACCTTGCGGCGGCTGCGCACCTCGCCCCGGGTGACATAGCGGAACTGATCGGAGATGCAGCCCCAGATCCAGGCGTTGCCAATGGGCAGCCAGGCCAGCCAGGGGTGGCGGATATTCCGGCGCTTGGCAATGGTGTGTGCGCCCACAGCGCCCAGAATGTACAGCGCCAGGCTGACCAGGGAAATTACCAGCATATAGATGCCCATGCCGGTGACAAAACCGATGGCCTCAAAGCCGGAATCAAACATTTCATCAATAGACGGATAGTAATTAGCCACAAGGATCCCTCCCCTTCTCTGCATAGCAACAGTATATCATGCCCCTGCAAAAATTGCAAGGAAAATTTCAGCTTTGTGCAGGCATCCCTGGCCCCACATCTGTTGTGTGCGAGCGGTCAGTCCTGCGGGGGATCCAGGCTGTGGATTTTGGAGGGATCGGCTTTTGCATAGACCCATACATAATCCGCAAAGGATACCAGCATGGACACGCAGTCCAGGGCGGTGATGATGTAAACGGCAGTCATGCTCATGTTGGGGAACAGAACCATGGCGATCATACTGACAAATAAAATGGTCGTGCAGACCTTCCCGGCCATCAGCGCACCGTTCAAGATCCGGCCCCTGCGCAGATTTACAAGCCCGGCGATCAGCTGGAAGCCCTCTTTCACCACAAACAGTCCCAGCAGCAGCCACAGAATGGGGTAGCTGCTTGCCAGGCAGAAGATCAGGGTGAACTGGGTGGCCTTATCGGCTACGGGATCCAGGATCTTGCCAACGGTGGACATCATATTGAAATGCCGGGCGATTTTTCCGTCCACCGCATCGGTCAGACAGGATACGGCTAAGATCCCCGCCGCCAGGCTGTAATCCGCAAGGGATTGCGCCCGGAGATAGATGGTCATATAGACGGGAATGAGGATCAGCCGGAACAGGCTCAGCAGGTTCGGTATCGTGAGTATTTCTTTTTTCCAGTTTTTAATGCACATGACACTTCCTCCGATGGGGCGATATGGTCAAATATCACCGCATATCATTATAGGCGAAAGTGCGGAAAAATACAAGGGAAATTTTCACTTGTTCATGTAAAATTCATTTTTTAGAGGCTCTCTATATTGGGGCGTTGGTCTGCAAATTGGAGGCCAGGGGATAGTGCCTTGCAAGGTAATGCCAGGTCATGCGATCCAGAGTGCCGGTAGCCGGCAGCAGGCAGAGCGCCTGGAACTGCCGCAGGGATTGCTGGGTGGGGATATCCAGAATGCCGGTCAGTCCCGGCATGGACACCGAGTGATAGACCTGGGACAGCACCGCCAGCATGGCCTGGCTCAGAAAGACGATGGGGTGAGCCTCTCCGGCCAGAATGACCTGGCGGGGGTTCATCACGGCAAATATGGGCGTGACCTCCGTCACTTGGATCAGGGCCGGCTGATACACGGCGTAAACGGCATCCCAGGTGGCTTGATCGGTCTGGCCGGTGATGGGCAGCCCCCGCCTGCGCTGAAAGGCCGTGACCTCCTGCATAGTCTGCGGGCCGTAAATGCCGTCGGGAATAACGCTGAGATCCCGGCCCTCGGACCGGGCGATCACCCGAAGCATGGTTTGCAGGCTGCGAATGCTCTGGCCGATGAAGGATTGGGGTGGTCTCATCGAATTACCTCCTGTCGAACGGTGTCCTGCTGCCCCAAGGTCAGGGTCACGCCGGGATACTGGGTCATGGTGGTGGTTTTGGAGTAGCGGTTCCGGCTGGGGCTGCTGGGCGCAAAGGCGGAAACGGTCAGATCCCCCTGGGGGAAGGTTTCCCGGTTGCGCAGGCTGGTGGTTTCGATGCCGGAGAACTGGTCATAGATGGCATCCCAGGTCTGTGCGCCCACGGTGCCGGTCTCCGGCAGGCCCAGAAAGCCCTGGGCGGATAGGACGGCGCTGCGGGTGGCCGGGCCGAAGATTCCGTCCACCTCCACCGGCGGAATTGCCGGAATATAGGCCGACAGCACCGAAAGCATATACTGCAAATGCCGCACCTTGTCGCCCCGGTCGCCCTCGCTGATGGCATCGGGGTAGGCCCAGTTGATGCTGTAAAACTGCTGGCCCTGACTGCGCAGCTCACTCAGGGCGGTGATGGCGGTGTAGATGCGGACCAGGGCATACCAGGTGGCCTGACCCACAATGCCATCGGGCGTTAGATCAAAAATCCGCTGAAATGCCCGGACGGAGGCCTCCGTCTGACTGCCGAAAATGCCGTCCACCGAGGCGAGCTTGGGGATAGCCGGGTAATTCTGGGAAATGCGGTTCAGCTGGGTCTGAATGACCACCACATTGGGGCCGGTGCTGCCCAGCCGCAGGGGCGTGCCGGGGTAGGAGGAGCTGATGCCCCGGATGGGAGCGTTGGTCACGATCTCCACATTGCCGTAATAGCGCCGGAGAATTTCGATGGAGCTGAGCCCCTGCTGGGCCAAATTCTGACTGCCCCATTGGCTTAGGCCCTCGCAGGTGACGGTGGTACCGTTGCAGAATTTGGCCGCCAGCGGCTCCACAAAGCTGGGCCGGCGGAGATAATCGTTGAACAGCTCATCGACCAGCCTGGAAATGGTGGAAAAGTAGCTTCGGCCGTTTTCAAAGGCCTGGTCATAGGCGGTGCTGCTGGTGATCTCAAAGGCATAGCCCCGACTGCGGTAAAATTCCGTGTAAACCCGGTTCAGGGCAAAGGATACGATGGCCAGAATGTTGGCCCGCAGGGCACTTTCTTCCCAGGTGGGATAGACCTCGCTGGACGCCACATTTTTCACATAGTCGATAAAGGGCACCGTCACATTGGCGGCGTTGGCGCTGGGTGCGCCCAGATGTACAGTGATGCTTTGCGGCACATAAGGAATAACAGTAGGCATGGGCACCTCCTAGAGATTTTGAGGCGTGGTGACGAAATCCTCCGACTGGTCCCAGTGATCGGGAAATTCCGACCGGGGCACCAGTTCCAGCTCCTGCAAAGTGCCGGTGTCCGGGAATACCTGTACGCCTGTGACCGTAACCTGCTCATAGCCCTGGAGATTGGCGTGGATATTCACGGTGGTAAAGGGCTGCTCCGGGGGATTTGGCTCCTGGCTTTCCTGAAATGGCGGGGTAGGCACCTCGATGGAATCGGTCTTGCCGCTGCGATCGGTCAGCCGGAGGGCAATGGCCGTGCCGTCCTGGGCTGTTACGGATACGGCCACGCCCTCCAGAGGGAGCTGGGCCCTGCTGGCGTAGGCCCGCACTTGTATGTAGCCTGATGATGGCAATGGGATCACTCCTTTCACTTCTCCTGCATTTTATGCGCCGGAGCTGAAAAAATGCAGCGAAGATCAAACCGGTCCTAGTTCGCCGCCCGCTCATGCGCTGCGGCGATCTGCCAGCCCTTCGGGAGGAAATTCGGCACCCAGCCTATTGAATGCGGCCGTTGGAGCTTCCTTGGAGGTTCCCTCTTGACAAAGGGCAGGGACTGTGGTATGATATGCAAGAGTTAGCGGATGCTAACTGATGGCAGAAAGCAGATCGGAGGAATTACGATGCTAAAAATCACACTGCAAATAGACGGCATGGCCTGCGGAATGTGCGAGGCCCATGTCAACGATGCCCTGCGGAACCATTTCACGGTGCAAAAGGTCACTTCTTCCCACAGCAGGGGCCAGGCCGAGATCATCGCCCAAGCGCCCTTGGACGAGGAGGCGCTGAAAGCGGTTCTTGGCCAGGCGGGCTACACCGTCACCGACATCCGTACCGAGCCATACGAGAAAAAGGGATTTTCCCTGTTTCGCCGGTGAGCGGGAGCGTGTACGGGTATGAATGATCAGAAATTTCTGGAAATTGTGGATCTGAAAAAAGCCTTCGGCAGCGGGAACACCCACCAGGAGGTGCTTCGGGGCCTGAGCTTTTCCGTAGCAAAGGGGGAGTTCTGCGTGCTGCTCGGCCCCTCCGGCTCCGGGAAATCCACCCTGCTGAATATCATCGGCGGCATTGACAGCGCCGATTTCGGCTACATCTCCATTAACGGCGACAAGCTGGAGGATCTGGGGGAAAAGCGCCTGACCCAGTACCGCCGCAAGCACCTGGGCTATGTGTTCCAGCTGTATAATCTCATCGGCAACCTGAATGTCAAGGAAAATATCGAGGTGGGGGCCTATCTTTCGGACAAGCCCCTGGATTTAGACGAGCTTCTGCACACCCTGGGCCTGTATGAGCATCGCTACAAGCTGCCGAGCCAGCTCTCCGGCGGCCAGCAGCAGCGGGTGTCCATCGGCCGGGCCATCGTCAAGAACCCGGATATTCTCCTCTGCGACGAGCCCACCGGCGCACTGGATTACACCACCTCCAAGGAGATTTTGAAGCTCATTGAGGATATCAATCTGAAATACAAAAGTACCGTTATTATGGTCACCCACAATGAGGCCATCAAGGGTATGGCGGATCACATCATCAAGCTCCGGGACGGCCAGGTGCGCCTGAATGAACACAACGAGCATAAGATCTCTGCCGCCGAGCTGGAATGGTGAGGCCTATGGAAAAGAAGATGAAAAATCCCCTCATCAAGCGCATTCCCAGGGAGCTTCTGGGGGAGTGGCAGAAATATTTGATCGTCAGCCTGTTTTTGATCCTGGTGATCGGGTTTGTATCCGGTATGTTTGTGGCCAACGGGAGCATGATGGCGGCTGTAAACGGAGGCAAGGCGAAGTACAAGCTGGAGGACGGCCACTTTGAGCTGGAAAATCCGGCAGACGAAAGCCTGCTTGCCGCCATTGCCTCCGGGGAAAAGGCAGATGTGAAGGCCTACTACACCGCCGAAGCAAAAAAGGAGCTGGACGAGGGCTTTGAAAAGGAATTTCAGGCACAGTTCACAGCGGAATTTGCCGAGGAATTTGACAGTGCCTTTGTCCGGGAGGTAAAAGCCGGCCTTGCGGCCCAGGGGCTTCAGGAGGCGGAGATCTCCGCCCTGCTCCCGGCGGCGGTTGAGCAGGCAAAGCAGAGCGGCGCCTATCAGTCTGCCTATGACGAAGCCTACCAAGCTGCCTATGACGAGGCCTATCAAAAGGCGTATGACCAGGCTTGGCGGGAAATTCAGGCGGAGATCGACGAGCAATACGCCGATGCGGAGGAAAAATACGAGCTGAACGACCCGGATTTCCAGCCCGTCCCGGTGAAGGTCTATGAAAACTTCTATCGCAACGAGAGCGAGGACAACGATCTGGACGGCGTTTCCGACGGCACCGTGCGGGTCTTTGCGCAGACGGAGGAAGTGAATTTGGCCTGCCTGATGGACGGCCGCTTCCCCGCAGGGGCGGATGAAATTGCCATCGATCGGATGCACGCCGACAATGCGGGCGTGCAGGTGGGGGATTTCATCACCGTGGGGGGCCGGGACTACCGCATCGTTGGCCTGATCGCCTATGTGAACTATGCCACGCTCCACGAAAAAACCACGGATTTCATGTTCGATGCCCTGAAATTCAATGTGGCCATGGTGACCCAGGAGGGCTTCGACCGCCTGGCTGCCCCGATCCACTACGCCTACGCCTGGCACTATGAAACTGCGCCCGGGGACGAGCAGCAGGAAAAGGCCCTGTCGGACGGTTTCCTCCCTGCCCTGCTCACCCAGACCCTCACCCGGGGCAACGAGCTTACGGATTATCTCCCGGCCTATGCCAACTCAGCAATTCACTTTGCCCCCGACGATATGGGCAGCGATATGGCCATGGGCGGCGTGCTGCTGGACATTCTGATCGTTATTATCGCTTTTATTTTTGCCGTGACGGTGAGCAATACCATCACCAAGGAGGCCAAAACCATCGGGACCCTCCTGGCCTCCGGCTACACCAGGGGAGAGCTGGTGCGGCACTATCTGGCCATGCCCGTGATCGTCACCCTGTTTTCCGCAGCGGTGGGCAACGCCCTGGGCTATACGGTGTTCAAATATGTGGTGGTTTCCATGTACTATAACAGTTACAGCCTGCCCACCTACGAAACCCTGTGGAATACCGATGCATTTGTCAAAACCACCTGCATTCCCGTGGCGCTGATGCTTGCGGTCAACCTGGTCATCATTGCCAAGGAGCTGCGGCACACGCCCCTGGAATTTCTGCGGGGAGATCTGAAGCGCAGCCGGAAAAAGAAAGCGGTGCGCCTGCCCAGGTGGCGGTTTTTCAGCCGCTTCCGCCTGCGGATCATTTTCCAGAATATTCCCAATTATCTGATCCTGTTTTTCGGCATCTTTTTCATCATGGTGATGCTGGCTATGGCGGTGGGTTTGCCCGTGACCTTGGACTATTACCAGGAAAATGCGGGGGATATGATGTTTGCGCAATATCAGTATGTGCTGAAATCCTGTTGGGACGAGGATGGCCGGATCGTCACCACGGCCCAGAGCGCCGCCGAGGAATTTTCCATGGCGTCCCTGCTGAGAAAAAGTGCGGCGCTGGACGAGGAGATTTCCGCCTATGGCATTGTGCCGGGCAGCCGCTATGTGCAGATTGCGGATTTGCAGAACCTGGAGGCGGGGGAGGTCTATGTTTCCAGCGCTTTCCGGGACAAATACGGCCTTTCCCTGGGAGATACCGTGACCCTGGACGAGAAATATGAGCAGAAGCACTATGATTTCCGGGTTGCGGGGTTCTATGAGCAATCCCTGAGCCTTGCGGTGTTCATGCCCATGGAGCAGTTCCGCAGCACCTTTGACATGGAACAGGACGAATTTACCGGCTTCCTTTCCGATACGGCCCTGACGGATCTGGACGAGGACAAGATTGCCACGGTCATTACCCAGCGGGACATCACCAAAATGTGCGACCAGCTGGATCACTCCATGGGGGCGTATATGCAGTATTTCCAGGTGCTGTGTGTGCTTTTGTCGGCGGTGCTGCTCTATTTGCTCACAAAAATCATCATTGAAAAGAACGGCAACGCCATTTCCATGGCTAAAATTCTGGGCTACGAAAACGGGGAAATTGCCCGGCTCTATCTGCTCTCCACCACCATTGTGCTGCTGCTGGCAGATGCCGTCAGCGTGTTCCTGGGCGAGCTGGTGATGGGCCAGGCGTGGCGGGTCATGATGCAGGAGTACAACGGCTGGTTCACCTTCCGGATCGGCCCGGAGGGGTACCTGAAAATGTTCCTGTTCGTCCTGCTGGGCTATCTCCTGGTCGCCGCCGCTGATTTCCGCCGTATCCAAAAGATCCCCATGGATCAGGCGCTGAAGAATGTGGAATAGGCTCCGCCGGAACCTCCATTTGAGGCTTGCAAAGCAAATCTTAAGGAGATTGCCACACCACTTAAGCGGACTGGTGTGGCAATCTCCTAAATTTTTGAATGCGTTCCTTTGTTTGTGAGATTCCCACGCCAGTGTGCGCTACTTATCGGAATGACATAAGGGGGGTTAGCGCACCGGTGTGCGTTCCTTATCGGAATGACACCTTTTTGTCCATTTTTTGAAATATTTTGCGGTATTTTTCTTGACATTGGCCAGGAAAAACGCTATACTGTTTTTATACGAACATGTTCAGAAAGGAATGCGCCATGCCA
>CAYLHM010000014.1:11444-14689 GCA_964383485.1 uncultured Oscillospiraceae bacterium | reverse complement strand
CCCGCCACTTGGAGGTGGAGTTCAGGGAGATGCTCATCAGCTCGTGGTTCACAAAAGGATTGTTGAAGCGATCCTGCACGGCGGCGGCAAAGCTCTCCAGGTCGGCCTTGTCCAAGGGCAGGGTGGGGATCACTTCCTCATAGAGCATCTTGTTCATGTAGCCGCGGACGGCATCGTCAAACATACAGTCCCGCACAATGTCGTAGCCCCCCAGATAGGCGCCCAGCACGAAGCCGGTGTGTGCGCCGTTGAGAATGCGCACCTTGCGCTTCTTGTACGGGGTGACATCGGGCACCACGGGGCAGTTCAGCCCGGCGGCCTTGAAGGGCAGCTTGTCCGCCAGCCAGGCCGGGCCTTCGATATTCCACACGCCAAAGACCTCGCCCACATCGATCAGCTCGTCGTGATAGCCGTTGATCTCCTCCAGGCGGGCCACCTCGGCGGCATCCCGGATCCGGCCGGGCACAATGCGGTCCACCAGGGTGGAGCAGAAGGTGCATTTTTCATTGCAGTAGGCACGGAAGCCCTCCTCCAGGCCCCACTGGTCGATGTACTGGTTGACACATTTCAGCAGCTCCTTGCCGTTGTTGTCGATCAGCTCGCAGCTAAGGATCACCAGGCCCGCTTTTCCGGCCTGATAGCGGTGATACAGCACCTGGGTCAGCTTGCCGGGGAAGGAGCTGCAAGGCTTGTCGCTCAGCTGGCAGGCGGGGTCATAGACGATGCCGGCCTCGGTGGTGTTGGACACCACATACTCCAGATCGTCGGACACAGCCAGGGCCATCAGGGCCTCGAAGCCCTCCTGCTCGTAAGGGTTGAGGCAGCGGGAAACAGAGGAGATCACACGCTTGCGATCCACCTTTTCGCCGTTCTCGGAGCCCCGCAGATACAGGGTGTACAGGCCCTCCTGATCGTTAATGAGCTTGCTCAGGCCGGGGGCGATGGGCTGCACCAGCACACACTTGCCGTTCCAGCCGGCTTTCTCGTTGGAAACATCGAACCAATAATCCACAAAGGCCCGCAGGAAATTGCCTTCGCCAAACTGCATGACCTTTTCGGGGGCATTTTCCAGGATATAGCCCTGGTAGCCGGACTTGCGGAGAACCTCGTAATTTAATTTTTCCATAACGCATACCTCTTTATAGTAAGAATGGATACCGAACACCGGTTGCCTCTATTATAGCGGGATTTGGAAAATTTTCCTATGGAATTTTCCGATTTTTATATTCCTTTTCCAGAACTGGGGGAAGTTCTTTGCTGTCATTCCGATAAGGAACGCACACCGGCGTGGAAATCCCCTGGTTAGAGGGAAAACGAGCCGATTTCCACTCTGAAAAGTTCGGAGATTGCCACACCAGATAAGCGGGCCGGTTCGCAATGACAGGAAGATTTAGGGCTGCTTGCCGATATAAGCGAGAATGCCGCCGTCTACATACAAAACCTGCCCGTTGACGAAATTGCTGGCATCGCTTGCCAAAAACACGGTGGGGCCGACCAGATCCTCGGTTTCGCCCCAGCGGCCTGCGGGGGTCTTGGCAATGATGAACTGGTCAAAGGGGTGGCGGCTGCCGTCGCTCTGGCGCTCCCGCAGGGGTGCGGTCTGCTGGGTGGCGATGTAGCCCGGCCCGATGCCGTTGCACTGGATGTTGTATGCGCCATACTCGGCGCAGATGTTCCGGGTGAGCATCTTCAGGCCGCCCTTGGCGGCGGCGTAGGCGGACACGGTTTCCCGGCCCAGCTCGCTCATCAGGGAACAGATGTTGATGATTTTCCCGTGGCCCTTGGCGATCATGCCGGGCAGCACGGCCTTGGCGCAGATGAACGGGGCGTTCAGATCCACATCGACCACCCGGCGGAACTCCTGGGCGGACATTTCACACATGGGAATGCGCTTGATGACACCGGCATTGTTCACCAGAATGTCGATGGCGCCCACCTCGCCGGTGATTTTTTCCACCATGGCGGTGACGGCGGCCTCGTCGGTGACATCCGCCACATAGCCGTGGGCCTCCACGCCCTCGGCCCGGTAGGACTCCAGCCCCCGCTGGCGGCTGCCCTCGCTGGAGCAGTTGAAGCACAGGGTCGCCCCGGCTCTGGCCAGCCCCAGGCCCAGAGCGAAGCCGATGGAATGGGCGCCGCCGGTGACCAGGGCCACCTTGCCGGTGAGGTCAAACATATTTTTACTCATTTTAATAAACCTCCTATATAAATTTTTTGTCCCGCCCTTGCGGGAGCCAACGCCTCCCCCTTTGGGGCACGGGCTGTGATTTACCGCAGCTCGTTGGGCTTCAGGTTGTCCATATCGTCAAAGGCCTGGTTTTCGCCGCCCATGGCCCAGATGAAGGTATAATTCGAGGTGCCGCAGCCGCAGTGGATGGACCAGGACGGGGAAATCACGGCATCGAAATTCTGCATCACCAGGCTGCGGGTCTGCTGGGGCTGGCCCATAAAGTGCATGACCACATTGTCGCCGGGCAGCTCGAAGTAGGTGTAGACCTCCATTCTGCGCTCGTGGGTGTGGCAGGGCATGGAATTCCACACGCTGCCGGGGGCGAGCTGGGTCAGGCCCATGGAAAGCTGGCAGGTTTCCAGCACATCGGGGTGGATAAACTGGTTGATCACCCGCTTGTTGGAGTTTTCCTCGCCGCCGCAGGGACGGTGGTTGGCCTGCTCGAAGGACAGGAATGTGGTTTTGCAAGCCTTGTGGGCCGGGGTGGAGGCCAGGTAGAATTTGGCGGGATTTTCGCTGTCCTCGCTGGAGAAATAGACCTCCCGCACGCCCTTGGTGATGTACAGGCAGTCCTCATAGCCCAGGTCGTAGGCCACGCCGTCCACCTCGATGCGGCCCTTGCCGCCCAGATTGAATACTCCGGCCTCCCGGCGCTCCAGGAAGAAGCCGGTGCCGAAGTTGTGCCACACATCAATGCCCTTGTCGATGGCGACCCGTTCATGCACGGGCATGATGCCCATGATCACCATGCGGTCTACATGGGAATAGGTGGCCTGCACCGTGTCCGGCACATACAGGTCTGTGATCAAAAATTCCTTGCGCAGTTCCTCAGTGGTGTAGCGCTGCACATCCTTGGGGCTTGCAGAGTAGCGAATGTCCATATGTTGTTTCCTCCTAAGATATTGAAAAAATGAGATTTTGGGGTGTTAAGTCGCCGCAGGCGGCATCTGATTGCACAGTAGTATGCTGTAACAGCTAAAACTTTCCACGCAACATACCCGTTCCGAACCGGCGG
>CAYLHM010000014.1:0-11344 GCA_964383485.1 uncultured Oscillospiraceae bacterium | reverse complement strand
CGGCGGCGCACATAAAGTTTTCGTATTGACAACCTACTACAACATTTTTTGACCGTTTGGCGCCGCAGGGGGAAATTCCCTCCTGCGAAAGGGGAGCCTTTGCCGCAGCCCCTTGGCGCTCATTTTCCATTCAAAAGAGGGAAGCCCTGCCGGCTCTGTCCATGTACACAGAAACGGTTACTTCCCTCTTTCAAAAGCGTTTATTGAATTACCATTTCCGTTGTGCCATCGAACAGGTACACATTTTCATAAGGAATGGAGAACTGGATGGTGCTGTCGACCTCCGGGATGTCGTGAGGATCCACCTTCAGAATGGCCCGCTCGCCCTGGGCATCGATGTAGATGTTGGCATTGTCGCCCAGCATTTCCGTCAGCTCCACGGCGGCGGAAACCTGGTAGGCCTTGTCCTGCTTGCCCAGCCGGATCGCCTCCGGGCGGAAACCGAACACCAGCTCTTTGCCCTCGTAGGCGGAGATGCGGTTCCCCAGCTTGTGGTGCAGATCCAGCACCGTGTCGCCAAAGTGCAGGCAGCCGCCCTTGACCGTGCCCTTGACGAAGTTCATAGGCGGCTCGCCGATGAACCCGGCCACGAACACATTGGCGGGATTGAAGTACAGCTCATAGGGTGTGCCCACCTGCTGGATATAGCCGTCCTTCATGACCACGATCCGGTCAGCCAGGGTCATGGCCTCGGTCTGGTCGTGGGTGACATAGATGGTGGTAGCGCCGGTCTCCCGGTGGATCTGGGCGATTTCCGAACGCATGGTCACACGCTGCTTGGCATCCAGGTTGCTCAGCGGCTCGTCCATCAGGAACACGCCCACCTTGCGGATAATGGCGCGGCCGATGGCCACACGCTGCCGCTGGCCGCCGGACAGCGCCCTGGGCAGGCGGTCCAGATAGTCGGTCAGGCCCAAAATCTTGGCGGTATTCATGACCTTTTCCTCGATCACATCCTCGTCCACGCCCTGCAGGGTCAGGCCGAACGCAATGTTGTCGTAAACGGTCATCTGGGGATACAGAGCGTAGCTCTGGAACACCATGGCGACCTCCCGCTCCCGGGGGCCCATTTCGTTGGCCCTTTTGCCGTTGATGGTAAATTCACCGTTGGAAATATCCTCCAGGCCGGCGATCATGCGCAGCGTGGTGGACTTGCCGCAGCCCGACGGGCCGACAAACACGATAAATTCGCCCTTCTCAATCTCCAGGTTGAAATCATGAACCGCATGAAATCCGTTTGGATAGATTTTGTTGATGTTTTTCAGCGCCAAGTATGACATCTGGTGTGCCTCCTCAAATATATTTCGCCGGAAATGGACTGGTTAAAATACAAAGTTTTGCCATAGGGAATTATTTTTCGATTTTGCACCTTTGACTATGGACAAAATCGGAAAAATCTGATACATTATTATATATGCAGTGCAAATTGGGACCAGGAAAGGTGGTACATATGAACGACATCATCTTTGTCGGCAAGCACGCCCTGACGAAAGCCGTTTCCAGGCACGCACATACGGACTTGGAGATCATCTACTGCACCGGCGGCGCAGGCACCCTGATCTTTACAGACCGGGATCTGCACTACCAAGCCGGGGATATCATCGTGATCCCGCCGATTCTGCCCCACACCAACCTCAGCGACGAGGGCTTCACCAACATCTACATGAACATCGCCGCCTGCTCCCTGTCGAACCCGGAGCCAACGGTCATTTCCAACCCGAAAAACGACAATATGGCCGGGGTTTTCAGCTCTGCGTTCTACTTCTACTCCTCCGAGGGACTGTCGGATCCGGCGCTGCTGTCGGCTTTCGGCAATCTCATCGTCACCTATTTGTCCCTCTACCACCCCGGGGCGGAGAAGGCCAAGCTGGTACAGCAGATCGAAAACCACATCATTCACAGCTTTTCCGACTGTAATTTTGACCTGGGGGACTATCTGCACAGTCTGCCCTTCAGCTACGATTACCTCATCAGAATGTTCAAAAAGGATCTGGGGGTCACGCCCCATCGGTACCTCACCGATCTGCGCCTGCGCTCCGCAGCCGACTGGCTGAAAAATTCCCAGGGAAACAATATTTCCGAAATCGCCCACATCAGCGGCTTCAAGGAACCCCTGTACTTCTCCCGCTTATTTAAGAAGAAATACGGCGTTTCTCCCAGCTTCTATGCGGAAAATCTGCCAAATCCCCCCGCAGACAGCGATGCAATGAAAATTCCGTTCCCGCCGGAGCCGGATTGACGGATCAGGGTCTGCGCATGATCTCCGTGTAGGCCAGGATAAAGGGTGCGACACCCTTGGCATCGTTGGCCACCACCGGCTCGGAGATGTAGTATTCATAGGAGCCGTCCCGCCGGGGATTGTTCTCCGGCCCCAGGCCCGCCACCAGGCAGATGCCACCCAAATTCAGGGTGTCGCCGGTGAAGGACAACTGTTTTTCCACAATGCCGTTGAAGGTTTTTTCGCCTTTGGCGGCATATTTTTCGTCCAGCACACCCAGCCGGGTGCCCTTGAGCATGGCATAGGCAATCATGCTGCTGCCGCTGGTTTCCAGATAGTTCCCTTCCCGGCCCGGCTGATCCACCACCTGCCAGTAAAGGCCGGTTTCCCCGTCGGCAAAGGGGAGCAGGGAGGCCATCAAATCCCGGAAAATGTCCTGCAGGGTCTGCCGCTGGCCGCCAGCCGGCAGGATTTCTATCAGATCGGCCAGGGCCACCGAGAACCAGCCGATGGAGCGCAGCCAGAAATTCCGGGAGCAGCCCGTCACCGGGTCTGCCCAGAACACGGTTCTGGTGGCCTCATAGCCGTGGTAATACAGGCCGGTTTTGGGGTCCCGCATCAAATCATGGACATTTTGAATTTGCCGCACCGTGTCGGCGCAGTCGCCGGAGCCAAAGCACACCTCGTACTTGGCCAGGAACGGCTGGGCCATATAGATGCCGTCCAGCCAAACCTGATTGGGGTAGATGGCCTTGTGCCAGAAGTTGCCCTCTGGGGTGCGGGGCTGGCGGGAGAGCTGGTTGTAGAGGTATTCCGCCGCCCGGCGGTACTTTTCCTTGCCGGTGCGGTCGTACAGCTCAAAAAGCACCCGGCCCTCATTGATATCGTCCAGGTTGTACTTTTCCGGCTTAAAGGTCAAAATACTGCCGTCTTCCCGGACAAAATGGTCAATAAAGCCCTCGGCAAAGCTGAAATATTCCGAATTGCCGGTGATATGGGCGATTTCCAGCAGGGCGGTGATCATGCAGCCGTCGATATAGTTCCAGTCGGCTTTTTTGCCCGCACGAACCTTTTCCATATTCCAGGCGGTGTATTCCGGGCCGGATTGGCGGATCAGACCCAGGATATAAGTGTCGATCTTCGTATGATCCATGGCAGCTCCTTTTCAAAACAGCTCAGATGAGATCGGTGTCCAGTTCTTCATAGTGGTCGGCAATGAGCTTCTCGCCCTCCACGCCGTCCAGGCGCACATTGTGAATGCGGATCCGGCGCACATTGTCCAGGTACAGCCCCAGCTTGCAGCGCTTTTGGGCAAAATTCTGCATGGCGGGCACGCCGGGCTTGGCATCGGGGGCGTAGTGCAGGCGAATGTTTTCCAGTTCGATTTCTTCGATGGGGCTTTCCGGCAGGCCGTCGATGTAGCAGCCGGCCACCTCCACATTGGTGCATTCCATATTGCGGAAGGCCAGCTTGCCGAAATGGGGGGTGCGGTCGTCCACCGGGAGCTTTTCCCGGGACCACACATATTCCGTATAGCGGTCGGGATCCACACAGTTGTACCACAGGTTGACCACCAGAGGGGTCAGCACCCGATCCATGCGGATATTGTCGAACAGAACATTGTTAATAAAGCTGTCCTTGCCCCGGCCCCGGCGGCTCTTGATCCGCAGGCCACGGTCGGTGCTGCGGAAGTAGCACTGGGTGACACTGAGGTTTTGGATACCGGCGGCGGCCTCGCTGCCCAGGGTCACGGCGCCGTGGCCAAATTCCATGAGGCAGTTGCGGATCACATGGTGATCGGCGGGCTGCCTGTACTTCTTGCCCGCATCGATCTTGCCGGATTTAATGGCAATGCAGTCATCACCCACGGAGAAGCGGCAGCCAATGATGTTCACGCCGTCGCAGCTCTCGGGATCCAAAGCATCGGTATTGGGGCTTTTCTTGGGTGCCGTCACCTGGCAGTCCAAGAAGGAAATATTTTCAGAATAGTAGGGGTGCAGGTGCCAGGAGGCGCTGTTGGCCACGGTCAGGCCGTGGAGCATCACATTTTTGCACCGATTGCAGAAAAACACACGGGGCCTTGCGGCGGGGAAGCTGTGAAAATCCCCCCACCAGTCGCCGTTTTGAGCGTTGCCGTCCACCCGGCCCCGGCCCACCAGGGTGATATCCTCGCAGAAGGAGGCTTGGAGCAGGGATTGATAGGCGGGGATTTCGTTGCCCTCGAAGCCGGCCAGGGGAATTTCCTTCCCGGTGCGGCTGTCCACGGCAATTCCGGGGACAATGGGGTAGCGTTCCCGCTGGGTGGAGCCAAGAAGCACGGCACCCTCCGCCAGCTCCAGGGTGATGTGGCTGCGCAGGCTCAGGGGCAGCGTTAAATAGGTGCCCGCCGGGAAATACAGCCGCGCCCCGTCGGGGGCCAGGTTGATGGCCGTCTGAATGGCGGCGGTATCCTCATGCAGGCCGTCGCCCACAGCACCAAAGGAGCGAATGTCGATGCAGCAGACCTCGTCCTTGGTGTGCAGCAGCAGCTCCTCTTGAGCGCCGGAGGGGAAGCGGATCGCCACATGATAGTCGGTATCCGGGCTTAAATCAAACAGGGAAAATACATTGGCCTCGCTTGTGAACAGCTCCCTGCCGTCCAGAAAAACCCGATAGCTTTCCGGGGCATAGTAGGGGCGGTCATTTTCCAGCTCCAAGCAGGCGGAGCTGGCGCCCAGATATGTACAAATCATAGAGAACTCACCCTTTTTTTGCACTGTTTTTTGCATCGTCCAAAATCCTGCCCAGCAAATGCTTCGCTCCGATGAGCAGGGAATCGAACGCTACATAAAAGATGCCGAACAAAATCGGTTCCACGCCCAGGGCCACCTGCTCCGGCTGCCCGGTGACCGAGGCCACCAGGCTGTTCAGCATGGTATAAATGGTGAACACCAGAAACAGCACCACCCAGGCGTATAAAATGTTGAAAATAAAGGTGATGAAGCGTTTTTTGGGGAACATCATCCAGCGGTCGTTCTCGCCCTCGGTTTCCCCAAGAAAGCGCAGGAGATTGTTGGTGAGCAGATCGGTGACAATGCCCATGGCAATGCCTGTGATGAACAGCAGATCCAGCAGATCCGACACATACACGCCCAGGCCCCAGATCATGAAGTAGCACACCGCTGCCGGGAACCAGAACTTGACGAACAGGATCTTGACCCAATCCGCCACCTTGAACCTGCGGGTGCCGGAGCGATATTTCCGCAATTCCTCCTCGGACACCTCGGGGGAATTTTCCTCGTTGGCGTTGACCAAATCATCCACAGCCTGACGGTTCAGCTTATAATAATCGGCTGCGGCCTTGTCCTCTTCTTCCCCTCGAATTTGCTTTTTCTTGCTCATAATCGCTCCAATTATTCTCGTAAATACGGGCTTGCCCGTTCCCTGCGGTGTCCAAAGCCTCTCCCTTTGGGAGCGGTGCGAAGTAGCGCACACCGGGCGGAGCCCAAAGTTCTGCACACTGTACCCTCTCAGTCACGGCTTCGCCGTGCCAGCTCCCCCAAAGGGGGCCTTTCGCTGTGTCTTTTGCTTAATCGCCGCTCAGCTCAATAGCCTCCATGCTGCCGTTGTCCTCCACCGCAACAGAGGTTTTGATCTTGCGGATCCACTTGGAATAGATGGGCAGCAGCAGAGTCAGCACGCACCCGATGGCCAGAATGACGATGTGCATCTTGAGGTAGTACTGGGCATAGAGAATGTAAATGGTTTCCTGGCTGATTACAATGGGGCTTTCCGCACGGGTCAGGGCATTGTTAATACCGGCCAGGTACTGGACATCGGCAAAGATGATCACAGCCACCATCACAAACATCAGGATCCACATGGGCCGATTGACCGGCTTCCTGTGGGGGAATGCGTTGTTAAAGCACACCAGGGACAGAATGGAAAACAGCATGGTGACAAAGCCATACAGGCCCATGTTCGTGCCCTGGATCTTGGCGGTGGTGTTGGAAATGCTGGTCAGGTGCAGAGAGTACACCAGGAAGGCCACGAGCATGACCGCCAGGGGAATGAGATGGGGGCGGCGCTTCAGGGCGACCAGGAATTTCCGAACAAATTCCTTGATGCCAGCCCAGAGCCTCTGCCCGAAATTCGCATTGTTCTTCTTGGCCATGATCATTCACCCTTCCTTATAGCCTTGGTTGTTTCCTTGTCGAAGAAGTGCTTCCGATTGAACACCAGCCGGGCGGTATCGCCGGTCTTGTAATCCTGCCAGCCCTTGAGCTTGGCCACGATCTTCACGCTGGTCTGGGCGATATGTCCGTGAACCAGGGTGTTCATGCCCAGGTTTTCATTGTCTGTCACGGAAATGGCGATATTATCTCCCTCGGAAATGTCCTCCGGCCGGACACCCAGGACGATTTCCTTGCCGTTGTAGGCTTTCAGGGTATCCTGCTCCTCCGCACTGAGGGGCACCCGGAAGCCCTGGCCCACCAGCTCGCTGCCGCTGACCTTCACATCGAAGAAGTTCATGGGCGGCAGGCCGATAAAGCTGGCTACGAACAAATTTGCGGGCTTGTCGTACAGTTCCAGGGGTGTGCCCACCTGCTGTACATGGCCCATGGACATACACACGATCCGGTCGGCCAGGGTCAGGGCCTCGGTCTGGTCGTGGGTGACATAGAGCATGGTGGCCTTCAGCTGCTTATGCAGCAGCAAAATCTCCCGGCGGGTTGCGCCACGGAGCTTGGCATCCAGGTTGCTCAGCGGCTCGTCAAACAGGAACACCTTGGGGTTGCGCACGATGGAGCGGCCCATGGCCACACGCTGGCGCTGGCCGCCGGAAAGCTGTGCCGGCTTTTTGTTCAGCTGGCTGGTCAGGCCCAGGATCTCCGCCGCCGCCAGCACCTTTTTGTGGATGACCTTGGGATCCTCCTTGCGCAAAGTCAGGGAGAAGGCCATGTTTTCGTAGATGGTCATGTGGCCGTACAGGGCGTAGTTCTGGAACACCATGGCCATATCCCGATCCTTGGCCGGGGTCTGGGTGATGTCCTTGCCGTCCAGGAGCAGCTTGCCTGCCGAAATATCCTCCAGGCCGGCGACCATACGCAGTGTGGTGGATTTTCCGCAGCCGGACGGGCCAACCAGCACGATCAGCTCGCCGTCCTTTACATCCAGGTTGAAATCGAACACGGCCTGGACATTGTTATCGTATATCTTATCGATATGCTGTAAGCTCAGCTCTGCCATACCGTCGCCTCCTTATACAGTCTGACCCTCAAGGGTCTTGAGATGTGCCGCCATGGCACGGCATTTCCTGTAGTTGATCAGGCCGGATGCCACCAGGCACACGGCGGAAACGACCAGGCAGCCAACCTGCCAATAGAACTGCGAATTTTCCATCACTCGAATTTCCTCGCCGCTGATGACAACGGTGGCGGCGTGGGCATTTGTGGGAATGATGAAGATCCGGGCGATCTGCACCACGCCCAGGATCAGCAGCAAATAGGAATAGCCGGGCTTGTAATTCTTGACTCCCTCAGAGGCGAGGAAGCTGGCCAGCATAAAGAGCAAATTATAGACGATGGATGCGCCGATGGTAATGGTATAATAATAGGATCCGACATCGGATTTATAGACACTTACAAAGTAGAACACATCAAACAGAATAGCGAGATATGCCAAATTCGCAGAGGATTTATTTTTGGTATATCGCATGATATCTCTTTCGATGTAGCGATCTTCACTGGATTTCCTCATACGGCAAGCTCCTTTCCCTGCTTGATCAGGTTTTGTTCTGCTTTCATGAGATTGCATTTCCAGATAACATTGGCAATGAGTGCCGCAATGGACAGCAGCAGCAGTCCAAAGACCAGGTAATGAACATCGAACCAGAAGGTGGATTCGGTGTAGGCCGTGCCCCAGGTTTCGGCGTGTTCCGCAAGCGCCTCGAAATCAACTTGCAGGAACTGGGCCTTGAAGGATTCAATTTGCAGATGCGCCCACACGCTGACGGCAATGCCGGCAACGGAGAACAGGGCCACTGCCACATAATTTCCGATATAGTACCTTCTTCGGGAATTGGTGTGGGTAACAAACAGGAGCAGCGCCAGCAAAATCATGCCGATGCTCACCATCAGCAGAGAGCCGTCGAAGTCCTGCATATCATAATAGATGATGGAGCCTGACACATCGGTTTGGGTCAGGTCGCTGGGGTTTCTCATGGTGCTGTACAGCGTATCATACAGGTCGGTCATAATGCCGAGAGAATATATGAAAACCATCGCACACATGATGAGCGCTGCGAGGCAAATGAGTTTCTGTGCAGTCAACTGCTTTTTATACATGATGACCTCCCTGTTTCATTTCACAGTCCCTCCTCCGGAGGGGGACCCTCCGGAGGGAACTGCGAATGGGTGGCTTAAAGCCGTTTGCGGATAGACGGACGATTGAATTTGTGAATGAACCTTTAGTTCAGGGACTCGTAATAGCTGGTCAGGCGGCTCCAGGCATCGTTGTGCAGGGCCAGGTTCTGCTTGCCGCTCATGGTGCCGGACACATAGGCGGCCGCCTCAGAGGCATTGGACATACCCTCCAGGCCGGTGTAGCCGCTGACGATGATGTTCACCAGCAGGTTCTCTTCACCCTTGGAGCTGGAGAACTTGGTGCCCAGTTCGGTATAGGTGTTGATCATCTCGTTTTCTGTGGTGGTGAAGGGCAGAACCGTGGGCACGGAGGTGTACCAGGAGTTCTCGCTCAGCTCCAGCTCCACATGCTTGATGGTGCCCAGAGCGATGGCGTTGGAGATATAGCCTGCGCCCTCCTTGCCGACGGTGTGGGTGCATTGATACTCAAAGGCCTGGCTCTTGGCGAAGGACAGGGTGGAGCCCAGATAGTAACGGGCATAGTTGGTGTAGTTGCCGCCGGCTTTGTCCCACAGCTCTGCGTAGGTGGCGTCGGAGATGACGGGCCACTGCTGGCCGTTGAAGTCGAAGGTGACATAGCTGCCGTCGGCATTGGTGGAGATAAACTCATCGGGGCCGTAGCTCATCAGGATCTGGCCTTCATAGGAGTAGGCGTAGTCAATGAGCTTCAGAGCGGCGTACAGCTTATCCTGGTTGCCGGCCACACCTGCGGCGGAGATCGCCCAGGCATCGGTCTTGACGGAACGCCAGGACTCGGTGAAGCGCATATACACACCGTCGTCGCTGGTGCCGTCGTACCAGCGGGCCACAGGAACCATGGCGGCCATGTACTTCTCGCCGGCTTCGTTGTCCAGCTTGGTCTCGTTCATCAGGGTCTGGGTCTGGTTGTAGTCGTAGCTCATGAAGCCCAGGTCATTCTCCAGCATGGTGGAGCTGGTCTCCTCGGAGGTGTCGATGAAGGACTTGGAAATCAGGCCCTCCTGAACCATGGCGTTCATGCGCTCCAGCGCTTCGTAGGTGTCCTCTTCCATACGGGCATCGTGGAGCAGACCGTCGCTGCCGACATACAGATAATCCTTCCGGGACTCCAGGCCGCGGACACCAAACAGGGTGCCGGCAAAGCGGAACATATCCACACGGCGCTGGTTGTTGCTGTCCTCACGGGAGAAGATGCCCTGAATGGTATCGGTGCCGTTGAGGGTGTAGGGGTTGGCGATGATGCAGCGGAGCAGGGCGACCAGCTCGTCGGCATCCCATGCGGCGTTCTGGCCCACAAACAGGTTGGAACGGGTGGTGCCGTAGTAGCCGTTGTAGGTTTCGTCGATGTAGGTGCGGAGCATATTGACCGCATCCACGCCGCTCAGGGTGCCGCTGGCCAGAGCATCGTTCATCTTCTGAACAATGTTGCCATAGGCATCGTAGTCCTTGGTGACGGTTTCGGTGGAGGTGCCGTCCAGGGTCACAACATCAATGGTGACGGAGCCGGAGGTGGGCATATAGGGCTCATACACCGCAGCGGCCACATTCTTGGACTGGGTGGCGGTGAACTCGCCCTCGCCGTCCAGCAGGGCCACGACCCAGTCGGTACGCATCAGGGGCATACGCTCGATGTCATCCACGCCGTCGAAGTAGGGGCTGAAGTAGATGGCGCCGGTGCTGGTGTTGCCGGTGATGGACAGGCGGACGATGGGGTTGGCTTCCAGGTAGGCCTTGAAGTTGGGCATATAGTCCAGGTAATCGGCCAGGTTGATCAGGGCGCCGCTCTCGCCGTACTCTGTCAGTGTAACGGCGGTGCCGCTGACCATATCCACCTGATCCAGCTGGCTCTCCCAGTAGTCAAACTCCTTGGAAGCGCTGTTGCCCTGGTACTTGTCTTCAAATACCATGCCCAGGCGGTTCTGAACCTCGACCCAGGTGGGCTTCAGGTCGCCGGTGTGATAGGTCACGCCGTTGGCCAGGGTGATGCCGTCGCCGGCGATCTCAGCATCAAAGAACAGGCCGGTCTTGGTGCTGTTGTAGCCGGTAGCCATGCGCAGGACGGTGCCCGCTGCAAAGTCCAGAGTCTTTTCCTCTGTCGCTTGGGGGGTCGTTCCATTGGTGCTTGACGGCTCTGAACTGTTGCTGGGGGTCTCAATCTTGGGGCCGCAGCCTGCCAGCAGGCCCAGAACCATCACAGCGGCCAGCAGCAGGGCAAGCAATTTTGTAGCTTTTTTCATATTTTCCTCCTTGTTTTTTGGGTGTGTTTTCCAAAACAGGAAACACAGGCGGATTTTATGTGCACCGGTTCACCCGGCTGACATACCTTTTTTTATTTTTCCCTACGGGGCTACGCCTCTCCCCTTGGGAGAGGTGCCCGAGTGAAGCGAGGGCGGAGAGGCTTCGCATACCCTCTCAGTCACCAGTGTGCGCTACTCTGACAGCTCCCCTTTGGGACGCAGCTTACTCTTTCACGCCGCCCACATTGGTGCCCTTGGCAAAATACTTCTGGATGAAGGGATAGATGACCAGAATGGGAATGATGGAGCAGACGATCAGGGCGTAAATCACGGAGTCGGCGGCATAGGACTCACTCCAGCCGGCCATCTGCTCCGAGTCGGTGTACTGATCCAGCTGGAGCCGGATGAACACCTGCAGGGGATGCTCGTTGCTGTTGGAGATCATTTGCTTGGCCCAGAAGTAGCCGTTCCAGCGGGAGATGGCGAAGAACAGGGCCACGGTGGCG